>JAYTSH010000001.1:0-1980 GCA_043745755.1 Cellulomonas sp.
GTTCATCGACGCACAGCTTCACGAGCGCACTCGTGTCGAGGTAGACGAGGGCCATCGGGTGCCGCGTCAGCGCCGCAGCCGGCGGACGAGGTCCGAGACCGCGCTCGCGGGGCGGCCTGCACCGTGCGCCTCGACCTCGGCAGGCGGGCGTTGGGTCGTCGGAGGTGTGAGCAGCCCGTCGCGTTGGAGCCGTGCGAGCAGGTCCGCCGACGCGACCGCCGACAACCGGGCCACGGGGATGCCGCGTTCGGTGATGACGACGTCCTCGCCGGACCGTGCGGCGTCGATCCATTGCCGCAGGTCGGCGCGCAGAGCACTGACTGCTACCTCCATGCACCGACCGTACACACCCAGCCCTCGGTCGCGTACAGATACGACGCGCGGGACAGCCCTCAGAGCTCGGGCAGCGCCGCTCGGGCCTCCTCCGGGGAAACCCCCGCGGCCTCGAGCAGGTCCACGGCCAACGAGCGCAGCAGCAGGACCAGGCTCTGGACCTGCCAGTCGTCGGGCGCGAGGACGAACGGGTCGAGGCTCCGGGTGACCGCCCAGAGCTCGCTGCGCGCCTGCGTCGGCGTCGCGCCTGTCATCAGCGCGGTCCCCAGGGCGTCGGTCCCGCGCGCGAGGTCGTCGACCGCGCGCGCCACGCCCAGCAGCTCGTGCGTCGTCTCGGCTGCCACGATCGACCGCGAGCGCCGGGCCAGCACGCGTGCGTTCCGCATCGCCCGGTCGACGAGCACGGCGGACTGCCCGAGCGCCCCGAGCTCGGCCCGGTGCCGGCGCCACGCGGGTGACACCCGCGCAAGCTCGCGCGCGTCGGCTGCGCCGTCGTGCCAGTCGTCGAGCGCGGGCTGCGACGCCCGCCCGCGCACGAGGGCGTCCTCGGCGTCCTGGACCGTGCGCGTGCGCAGCCCTCGCGCGAGCGTTCGGAGCATCCCGACGAGCTCGATGGTCGCAGCCCGCGACTGCGCCCGCACGGGCCGGCGCGGATCGCTCGGCGTGAGCGCGGTGACGGCGAGCGCGACGGCGCCACCGACGGCCGCGTCGGTCCACCGCCCGAAGCCGCCGCCCGACGCCCCGAGCGACGGCAGCCCGACGATGACCAGCGCCTGCACGCCCGCCTGGGTCGTGAACGTCACGCCACGGTCGAGGAACCGGGCGGTCGTCGCCGCGACGAGGAGCACGAGCGCGACCCCGACGGCGAGCTCGGCGACCTTGCGAATCTTGCGGTCGGCGCTGAAGCCGAGGCACACCCACGCGGCGACGGTCGCGAAGAACGGGTACTGGTGGCCCAGGACGTACCGGCCGATGGCCGCCGAGACGGCCACGGCGACGGCCGCCTGAACGATCGGGTACGTCGACGACCGCACGCGCGCCCGACCCTGCCGGATGCGTGCGTCGAGGTTGACGCGTGTGGCCCGGCGGGAGCCCGGCTCGCTGTCGGCCCGTACCGCGCTCATCACCGCCTCACCGACCGGTCGGTGAGGTTCACAGGCTCGGGTGCTGCCCCAGACCGCGCGCGAGGGGTCCCCGCGGCTCCGGCCGGTCGGCAGACACGCCCTCACCCGGGACGATGACCTCCTGGCCCGCGGCGACCGCGCCACCGTCGCAGTCGACGACGAGCTCGATGTCGGTGGGCGTCGACCGCTTGACGACGGCGAGCGCGACAGGTCCGAGCTCGTGGTGACGGGCGACGCTCGTGACCTGCCCGACGACCCGACCGACCTCGCCACCCGACGCGAGCTCGCCGAACTCCCGGACCTGCGCGCCCGGCTCGGGCAGCAGGTGGCCGGAGCCGTCGAGGTGCAGCATGACGAGTCGTCGCGGCGGTCGGCCGAGGTTGTGCACGCGCGCGACCGTCTCCTGGCCGCGGTAGCAGCCCTTCTGCAGGTGCACGGCCGTGCGCAGCCAGTCGAGCTCGTGCGGGATCGTGCGGTGGTCGACCTCACGGCCGGCGCGGGGGCGCCACGCCTCGATCCGGGC
>JAYTSH010000002.1:0-2498 GCA_043745755.1 Cellulomonas sp.
GGTGGCCTGCGCCCGCGGTCACTTTGAGCCGTGGGCTACTGCTTGAGGAGAATGCGCGTGAGGCGTCCCTTGAGTGCTGTGGCACTGCTGCTCGTTCTCGGCATCGTCGCCCGGGCCGACGTCGTGGCGGCTGGTGTCCTTGTGGTCGGTCTGGTCGCGTTGTGGTTCGTGCTGCGCCACCGGGGTCGCCGTCGGGTGTGGCTCACCGCGGTCGGCGTTGTCACCGGCGTGACACTGGTCGCGGTCATCGCGTCCCTGGCGGTGCCCGCGTTCCGCGCGGGTCACGACCCGCTGCTCGTCGCCGCCGATCAGGCCACGCAATCTCAAGACCTGAGCCACAGGCACGGCACGTTCGAGCTCAACGGGTACGTCATTTCCGACAACAACGATGCGGCCGCCGCCGTGGACCAGCAGGCGCCGAACCTCAGCTCGGTCTCGGCGACCGGTGCCCTGGTGAATCCCAACGGCACGTTCGAGTACACGTCCGCGCAGAATGCACTGGTGCACGCCCACTTCGGTGGTGCTCGGGCCCAGCTGGTGGTCCAGAACTACGACCCGAACCTCGGCCAGAGCGGCGACTTCTCACCGTCGTTGGCCGGTGCGGCGCTGGCGAGCCCGGCTCGCCGTCAGGCGTTCGTCGACGACATCGCGGCCGTCGTGACCCGCGACCGCTGGGACGGCGTCGTGATCGACTTCGAGCAGCTGAACCAGCCTGACCAACCGGGCCTGCTCGATCTGTTGAGCCGGCTGCGCACCGCCCTGCCGTCCGGGTCGCGGCTCACCGTGGCTCTGCCGGTGCCTCAGGCAGACAACCCGACCTCGCTCGGCTACGACCTGGCGGCCGTGGCCCGGGTGGTCGACGTCGTCCAGCTCATGACCTATGACCAAAGCGACCCGACGAGCAGTCCCGGCCCCATCGGATCGCTGACGTGGATCCAGGATGCGGTGACCAGCGCTCTGAGCTTCGTACCTGCAGACAAGCTGCAGATCGGCGCAGCGTCCTACGGGTACGCCTGGGGTCCTTCGGCCACGCGGATCGGCCAGTCGTTCTCCCCAGCACAGGGGCGTGCCGCGGCGGCGGCCGCCCACGTCACGCCATCCTGGGACGCGGTCGGCAACGGCTGGACCGCGCACCTCCCGGACGGCACGGTGCTGTGGTGGTCGGACACCCGCAGCATTGCCAACGTCGTAGATCTTGCGTTGCGCTCCCACCTCGAGGGCGCTGCCGTCTGGGAGCTGTCGACGGCGGAGCCACTCGGGTCCATCGCGGCCAAGATCCCCCTCGATCGAGTCACCGTCTCCAACTGGCTCGCGCGCGGGATGCAGTCCGTCCAGGGGCGAGGGCTCGTGGCTCTCACCTTCGACGACGGCCCCGACCCCGCCTGGACGCCGCAGATCCTGGGCATCCTCAAGGCCAACGGCGTGCCGGGGACATTCTTCGACGTGGGCATGAACGCCGAGGCCAACCCGGCCCTCGTGCAGCAAGAGATCGCCCAGGGCAACGTCGTGGCGAACCACACGTACTCGCACCTCGACCTCACCGCGCTGCCCCTCTGGCGGGCCAAGCTCGAGATCCGGGCCGACAACTGGGTCCTCCAGGGCATCACGGGCCGCGAGCCCACGCTGTTCCGCTCTCCGTACGGAGCGCTGGAGTTCACCGACTCCCAGTCCGCGACCCACCAGAACCTCGCGTCCTCCCTCGGGATGCATCCGGTCGGGTGGGACGTCGACCCGTTGGACTGGGCGCGTCCGGGTGTGCAAGAGATCGCCCGGGTCGCGGCGTCCTCGTCGGCCGTCGACCAGGTCATCCTGCTTCACGACGGCGGCGGCGACCGGTCGCAGACGGTGGCCGCGATCCCGTACATCATCGCCCAGATGCACGCCCGCGGATACGTGTTCGTGACGCCCGACCAGCTCGACGCCTCGATCGTCGCGCCTTACCAACCCGCCGCGACGACGTTCTGGGGAAACGCGCGCAACATGGTGTCGATCGCCACCTACAAGCTGTGGAGGTCCGCGCACGAGGTCACGACGTGGGCCCTGGTCGTCATCGGCCTGTTGTCGCTGCTCCGTCTCCTCGTGTCGTTCCCCCTCGCAGTGCTGCACCGCCGCCGCTCCCGCAAGACCGTCGGAGGGTCGCCCGGCACGGACGAAGGGCACACGGTCACGGTGCTCATCCCCGCGCACAACGAGCAGGCCACCATCGCCACCACCATGGCCGCGCTGGCCTGGGTTCGCGGGCCCCTCGTCCAGGTGATCGTCGCCGAGAACGGCAGCACCGACCTCACGGCGGCAACGGCCAGGGACGAGGCAGCTCGCCACCCTCACATCGCGTGGGACATCCGCGAGTGCGGTCCGGTCGGGAAGGCCGGGGCACTCAACGCCTGCCTGTCCGACGTCGTCGGTGACGTCGTCGTGCTGCTCGACGCCGACACCGTTCTCGACCCCGACTTCGTCACGGCCGTCCTCCCCCACTTCGACGCCCCTGGCGTCGGCGC
>JAYTSH010000003.1:0-1923 GCA_043745755.1 Cellulomonas sp.
GCGACCTCGGCGAGGATCGCCTCGGCCTCGTCGCGCACGAGGCGCAGCTCCATGACCGACGCGGCGAGCGGAACCATGATCTCCGCGCGCGGGTGGCCACCTTCCTTGAGCCGGGTCGCGTGGGCCTCGGCGATGGCACGGATCTGCAGGGCGAACAGCCCGGGCACGACGAGCCCGAGGCGCACGCCGCGCAGACCGAGCATCGGGTTGGCCTCGTGCATGCGCTCGACCGCCGCGAGGAGCTGGACGTCGTGGTCGAAGTCCTCCTGCGTCTCCTTCTCCTCGCCGCGCTCGCGCCGGTCCGTTGCGAGCGCAACCCGGACCGACAGTGCGGTGAGGTCGGGGAGGAACTCGTGCAGCGGGGGGTCGATCAGCCGGATCGTCGTCGGCAGCCCGTCCATCTCGCGGAGGATGTCGATGAAGTCCGCACGCTGCAGCGGGAGCAGCGCGTCGAGGGCCGCCTGGCGCTCGTCGTCCTCCCGGGCGAGCACGACGCGCTCGATCAGCACGCGGCGCTCGCCGAGGAACATGTGCTCGGTCCGGCACAGGCCGATCCCCTGCGCACCCCAGATGCGGGCACGGTGCGCGTCGTCGGCCGTGTCGGCGTTGGCGTGCACGTGCAGGCGGCGCACGCTGTCCGCGTGCTTGAGGATCCGGTCGACAGCACGCACGAGGATGATCGTGTCCTCGTCCGTCGTGTGCTCGAGTGCTGCGTCGAGCCCCTCCTCGAGGTACTGGACGACCGGCGACGGCACGACGGGAACCGACCCGAGGAACACCTCACCGGTCGAGCCGTCGATGGCGATCGTCTCGCCCTCCTTCAGCACGCGTTTGCCGACGTGGACCGTGCGAGCGGTCGCGTCCACCTCGAGCGCCTCGGCGCCCACGACACACGTCGTGCCCATGCCACGGGCGACGACCGCGGCGTGCGAGGTCTTGCCACCCCGTGACGTGAGGACCCCGACGGAGGCGATCATGCCGCCCAGGTCGTCCGGGTTGGTCTCGCGGCGGACGAGGATGACGTCCTTGCCCTCGGCCGCCCACGCCTGCGCGGTCTTCGAGTCGAACACGATCGCCCCGACGGCGGCCCCCGGTGATGCGGCCATGCCCTTGGCGAGCAGCGTGCGCGGCGCAGCGGCGTCGAACTGCGGGAACATCAGGTTGCTCAGCTGCTGACCGGTGACCCGTTCGAGCGCCTCGTCCATGGTGATGAGGTGCTCGTCGACGAGCTGGGTCGCGATGCGGAACGCTGCGTTGGCGGTCCGCTTGCCGACCCGCGTCTGCAGCATCCACAGCTTGCCGCGCTCGACGGTGAACTCGATGTCGCACAGGTCGCGGTAGTGGGTCTCGAGCCGGCGCATGGCCTGGCGAAGGTCTGCGAACGACTGCGGGTCGAGCTGTTCGAAGTCCGCGAGGGACAGGGTGTTGCGGATGCCCGCGACGACGTCCTCGCCCTGCGCGTTCTGCAGGTAGTCGCCGTAGTCGCCGACCTCGCCGGTCGCCGGGTTACGCGTGAAGCAGACGCCGGTGCCCGAGTCGGGGCCGAGGTTGCCGAACACCATGCTCACGACGTTCACGGCCGTGCCGAGGTCGTCGGAGATGCGCTCACGACGCCGGTACAGGCGTGCGCGGTCGGTGTTCCACGACTCGAAGATGGCAGTGATGGCCAGGTCGAGCTGCTCGCGCGCGTGCTGGGGGAACTCACGTCCCGACTCGTCGCGCACGATCGTCTTGAACTGCTCGACGAGCTCCTTGAGGTCGCTCGCCGTGAGGTCGGTGTCGATCGACGCGCCGCGCGCCGTCTTCATGTCGTCGAGGGCGTGCGCGAACAGGTCGCCATCGATCCCGAGGACCGTCTTGCCGAACATCTGGATGAGCCGGCGGTAGGAGTCCCACGCGAAGCGAGCGTCGTTCGAGAACTCG
>JAYTSH010000004.1:0-11464 GCA_043745755.1 Cellulomonas sp.
GCGATCTCGGGATCCCAGGTGGCCGCAAGGGCTGTCGCGCTGGGCAGGTTGAGCGAGGGGTCGCGCTCGTCCCAGACGGCGCCGCGGACGCCCGAGGGACCGTCGGAGACGACGACAGTGCCCAGCCCGACGGCGGGCTCGGCGTGCAGCGACCAGAAGTCGGCGCCGGTCAGCAGGCGGACCTTCTGAGCCAGGGTGAGCCGGGCGACGAGCTCGCCGATCCGGGGGTCCGGGGTGCTGCCAGCCATCATCGACCTCGTCCTGTCGTCGCCATCGTCGTCACCTCGCGGCTTGTGCTTACCAGGCGGCCGGGAGCGAGTCCATTCCGGGACCCGGTCGCTGCGGTCAGGCGCCCGCCACGACGAGCTGGGCGAGCGTCGCCCGGAGCACTTTCGCCATGTCGACGCTGTCACGGTCGAGCAGCCACTGCACCTGGAGGCCGTCCATGAGCGCGACGAACGCACGCGCCGCGGCGTCCGGATCGATGCCGGGCCGCAGCAGACCGGCGGCCTGCGCGCCCTCGAACCCGCCCGCGCACTGCTCGACGGAGCGTGCGTACCGTGACACGAAGAAGGCGTGCGCGGGATGGTCGAGGGCCGTCGACTCAGCGGACAGCACGCAGTACAGCTCGACGATGCCCGGTCGCGTCGCGTTGAGCTCCACGAGATCGACCATGTGCCGGAGCAGCTCGACGCCCTGAAGATGGTCGAGCCCGAACCGTTCGGCGTCGACCTCGTCACGGTGCGCCAGCACCGCGAGCAGCAGTGCCTGCTTGGCCGGGAAGTGGTGCAGGAGGCCGGGGTGCGAGATGCCGACCCGGGTCGCGATCTCCCGCAACGACGCCGCCCGGTAGCCGACCTCGCCGAACAGAGCGGTCGCCTCGTCGAGGATCAGCTGACGCCGGGCCCGACCGTTGGCGTAACCGCGGACCGGAACCTCAGTCACGTTCCCTCGACCCCCCACGCTCGACCCGGTAACGAGCACGAGGGTAGCGCTCCCACACCCTACGGCCGACCGGGTTCTCACCGTGGTCGGGTGCGCGGCGGGGCGCCGTACCAGGCGGCTACTCCCCCGGGAAGATGACCCCGACCTGACGGCGGACCTCGTCCGCGGTCTCGAGCGTCGCGATCGTCTCGTCGAGCGGCAGCAGCGGCGACTCGGTCAGTCCCTCGGTGACGTAGCGCGCGAGGGCAGCAGCCTGGAAGCACAGGCCCGCGTGACCGAGGATCCGGTTGTCGTCCCAGGTCACCCGCTGCTCACCAGAGACGAAGGTCACGCTCGTCGGCGTGAACGACTGCGGTCCGAGCTCGACCCGGGCCCCCGAGCCGGCGATGGTCCCGGTCTGCGCGGTCTCGGCGAGCATCGTCGTGAACAGCTCGGCGTGGGCGTCGCCCGCATAGCTGAGCTGGATCGCGGTCTGCGCGTCGACACCCGTCACGGCCAGGACGCCTGCGGCCTGGATCGCCGTCGGGCGCAGACCGAGTCCCGCGTGCCGCGCGACGAACGCCGCGAACGCCAGCGGGTAGATGCCGAGATCGAGGAGCACCCCGCCCCCGAGCTCCGGGTTGAGCAGGCGGTGCGTCGGCGCGGGCCGGGACCACACGCCGAAGTCCGACGTGATGCGGTGCACGTTGCCGAGCGCGCCGTCCTCGAGCAGCTGCCGGATGACGTCGGTGTGCGGCAGGTACCGCGTCCACATGGCCTCCATCGCGAAGACCCCGGCCGCTCGCGCCGCCGCGACGACCTCGCGCGCCTCGCCCGCGTTGCGGGTGAACGACTTCTCGACGAGCACGTGCTTGCCCGCCGCGATCACGAGGAGCGCCTGCTCGCGGTGCTCGCTGTGCGGGTTCGCGACGTAGACGACGTCGATCTCCGGGTCCTCGACGAGCTGCGCGTACGAGTCGTACGACCGCTCGATGCCGTGCGTCGCGGCGAACGCCGCGGACCGCTCGGCCGAGCGGGACGCGACCGCGACGACGCGCTGGCCGGTGTTCGCAAGCACCGTCGAGGCGAAGGTCCCCGCGATCTTGCCCGGCGCGAGGATGCCCCACCGCAGCACGGGCGCGTCTCGCGGGTCCGGGAAGCGGGGGGTCGGGAGGGCGGTCGGTGCGGGTGCCAAGGTCATACCCCCAGACGCTACCGGGCGCGCCCGAGGTATGCCGTGAGGCCCTCGACGACGAGCGCATGGTCGTCCTCCTGGGGGAGCCCCGAGATGCCGACGACCCCCACGAGCTGCCCACCGACGCGGAGCGGGAAGCATCCGCCGTGCGCCGCGTACAGCGCGGGGTCGAGCTCCGACCTGGTCTCGAACGTGCCGCCCTCGACGCGGTACCGGGTGCCGACCGCGAACGACGAGTGCCCGTAGTGCCGGACGACCGCGGCCTTCCGGCCGAGCCACCAGTCGTTGTTCGGCGACGTGCCCGGCAGCGCGCGCTGGAACACGATGTGCGGCCCTACGGACGTGTCGGTCTCGACCCGGACGACGACCGGCAGGCCGCGCGACTCGGCGAGCTCGGCGAGGGTTGCGCCGAGGCGCGCCGCGTCGTCGTAGGTCAGGTGCGGCAGGACGAGCTTGTCCTCCTGGTCCAGCAGCTCGGCGAGGAGCGCGGGGTCGGAGAACGGGATGGTCGGAGCGGGGTTGGTCACGCCACCGACGCTACCGGACGAGCCATGACCGCGAGCGTGAGGCTCCCCGCGCCGGCGGCGGACCGGTCGACCTGGATCGTGTCGCCGTCACGAGCCTCGCCGCCGAGCAGCATCCGTGCCAGGCGGTCACCGATCTCCCGCTGCACGAGCCGGCGCAGCGGCCGGGCGCCGTACGCCGGGTCGAAGCCCTCGATCGCGAGCCACTCGCGGGCCGCCGGGGTCACGTCGAGGGTGAGCCGGCGGTTCGTCAGGCGAGCGGCCAGCGCTGTGACCTGGATCTCGACGATCCGGCTGAGCTCGTCGAGGGACAGCGGGTCGAAGAGCACGATGTCGTCGAGACGGTTGAGGAGCTCGGGCTTGAACGCGGCATGGACGGCGGACATGACGGCGTCGCGCTTGGCGTCGTCATCGAGCATCGGGTCCACGAGGAACTGCGAGCCGAGGTTCGACGTGAGCACGAGGATCACGTTGCGGAAGTCGACGGTGCGGCCCTGGCCGTCGGTGAGACGGCCGTCGTCGAGCACCTGCAGCAGGATGTCGAACACCTCGGGGTGCGCCTTCTCGACCTCGTCGAACAGGACCACCGAGTACGGCCGACGTCGCACGGCCTCGGTCAGCTGGCCGCCCTCCTCGTAACCGACGTAGCCGGGGGGCGCCCCCACGAGGCGCGCGACCGAGTGCTTCTCGGAGTACTCGGACATGTCGATCCGGACGATCGCGCGCTCGTCGTCGAACAGGAAGTCCGCGAGCGCCTTCGCGAGCTCGGTCTTGCCGACGCCGGTCGGGCCGAGGAACAGGAACGAACCCGTCGGACGGTCGGGGTCGGAGATGCCCGCACGGGCGCGGCGGACCGCGTCGGACACGGACGTGACGGCCGCGCGCTGCCCGATGAGGCGCTCGCCGAGCACGTCCTCCATGCGCAGCAGCTTGGCGCTCTCACCCTCGAGCAGCCGCCCAGCCGGGATGCCGGTCCACGCCGAGACGACCTCGGCGATCTCGTCGGGACCGACCTTCTCGGCGATCATCGGCTCCGGCACCGGGCCGATGGCGTCCTCGACGCCCGCCCGCTGCTCGCGCGCCTCGGCCTCGGCGATCTCCCGCTCGACCGCCGGGATCTCCCCGTACAGCAGGCGTGAGGCCGTCGCGAGGTCGCCGTCGCGCTGCGCCTTGTCCGACTCGATGCGCAGCTCGTCGAGCTTCGCGCGCAGCTCACCGACCCGGTTGTGGCCCGCACGCTCGTTCTCCCAGCGCGCGGTGAGCGCAGCGAGCTCCTCCGAGCGGTCCGCGAGATCCGCGCGCAGCTTGTCGAGCCGCTCTCGGGACGCGTCGTCGTCGGCGTTCTCGAGCGCGAGCTCCTCCATCTTCAGTCGATCGACCGCGCGGCGGAGCTCGTCGATCTCGACCGGGGACGAGTCGAGCTCCATGCGCAGCCGGCTCGCGGCCTCGTCGATGAGGTCGATGGCCTTGTCGGGCAGCTGGCGACCGGAGATGTAGCGGTCGGACAGGGTCGCGGCGGCGACGAGCGCTGCGTCGGAGATCGCGACCTTGTGGTGCGCCTCGTAGCGCTCCTTGAGGCCGCGCAGGATCGCGATGGTGTCCTCGACGCTCGGCTCGCCGACGAATACCTGCTGGAACCGGCGCTCGAGCGCGGGGTCCTTCTCGATGTGCTGGCGGAACTCGTCAAGGGTCGTCGCGCCCACGAGGCGCAGCTCGCCGCGCGCGAGCATCGGCTTGAGCATGTTGCCCGCGTCCATCGACCCCTCGGCCGCGCCGGCCCCGACGACCGTGTGCAGCTCGTCGATGAACGTGACGATCTCGCCGTCCGAGGACTTGATCTCCGCCAGGACGGCCTTGAGCCGCTCCTCGAACTCGCCGCGGTACTTGGCGCCCGCGACCATGGCCGCGAGGTCGAGCGAGACGAGCCGCTTGCCGCGCAGCGACTCGGGCACGTCGCCCGCGACGATCCGCTGCGCGAGACCCTCGACGACCGCGGTCTTGCCGACACCGGGCTCGCCGATGAGCACGGGGTTGTTCTTCGTGCGCCGCGACAGGACCTGCACGACGCGGCGGATCTCGGCGTCGCGGCCGATCACGGGGTCGAGCTTGCCATCCTTGGCTGCGGCGGTGAGGTCGACGCCGTACTGCTCCAGGGCCTTGTACGTGCCCTCAGGGTTGGGGCTCGTGACCTTGCCCGACCCGCGCACGGTCGGCAGCGCGGCCGCGAGCGCGTCGCGGGACGCGCCGTGGGTCCGCAGCGCGTCGGCCACGCCCGAGCGGCCCGCGGCGATGCCGAGCAGCAGGTGCTCGGTCGAGACGTAGTCGTCGCCGAGAGCGCGCGCCTCCAAGGACGCGGCCTCGATCGCGGTCGAGGTCGCGCGCGACGCGGTCGGCTGCGCGACGGCGGACCCGCTCGCTGCGGGCAGCGCCACGAGGGCGGCCCGGACCGCGCGGCCCAGGGCACCCCGGTCGGCCCCGACCGCTTCGAGCAGCCCGTTGGCGACCCCGCCCTCCTGGGCGAGCAGCGCGTTCAGCAGGTGCGCCGGCTCGAGCTGGGGGTTGCCCGCGGCGGACGCCTGCTGGATCGCGTCACCCAGGGCCTCCTGCGACTTGGTCGTGAGCTTGGCGTCCACTCGTCCTCCGGTCCCATGCGCGATGATCCGGTTCCACGAGTGCGAACCCGACCGAAGTTGAGTGTAGTCCGCTCAAGTCTTAAGCGCCCTCACTCGAGGACGAACGTGACCTCGAGGACGACCTGGTACGAGGAGATCCGGCCGTCGGTCACCTCGACCTTCTGGTCCTTGACCCACGCGCCCGAGATGTTGCGCAGGGTCGTGCTGGCCTTCTCGATCCCGCTGCGGACCGCGTCCTCGAAGCTCGTCTCCGAACGTGAGCTGATCTGCGTGATGCGTGCGACCGATCCCATGGCGTCCTCCTCGTCGAGTCGTTCCTGGACCTCCCAGCGTCCGCCGCTCCGGCTCGGCCCGCAATGGCTGCGCGGCTCCCGCCGAGCGCCTGCGCGTGGCACGATCGCGAGATGGCCGACGACGACGTCACCGCACCTGTCCCCGACGTGCTCGGCGACGGGTGGACCGCCCGCACGCTGCGGCTACGTCCCGACGCCCGCGGCGAGGCGGTCGCAACCCTCGTGCACCTCGAACCCACCGGACCGGCGGCGCCGCGGCGAGCGGTCCTGTACGTCCACGGGTTCGTCGACTACTTCTTCCAGGCCCACGTCGGCGACGTGTTCGCTGCGCACGGCTACGACTTCTTCGCGCTCGACCTGCGGGACTACGGGCGGTCGATCCGCCCGGGGCGCGAGCCGAACTTCGTGACCGACCTCGCCGCGTACAGCGAGGAGCTCGACGCCGCCGTCCGGCTGCTGCGGGCCGACCACGACGAGCTCGTGGTCCTCGGGCACTCGATGGGCGGACTCGTCACGGCGCTGTGGGCCGACGCCCGCCGCGGCGCCGGGGTCATCGACGCGCTCGTGCTCAACAGCCCGTGGCTGGACCTGCGCGGGTCGTGGGTCGAGCGGGTGCCCGTGACGTGGCTCGTCGATGTGCTCGGACCGTTCGTCCCCCGGCTGCGGGTCGGTGCACTCGGCCAGCACTACGGCGCCGCGCTGCACTCGGGCACCGGCGGGGAGTGGGACTACGACCTCGCGTGGAAGCCGCTGCTCGGCTTCCCGGTCCGCGCCGGCTGGCTCCGCACGATCCGCCGCGGGCACGCGCGGGTCGCCCGCGGGCTGGCCGCGCGCTGCCCGGTCCTCGTGCTCTCGTCGGACGCGTCGGGCCCCGACGACCGGTGGCACGACGCGCTCGTGACGACCGACAGCGTCCTCGACGTCACGCACATCGCCGCGCGCGCACCGCTCCTCGGCCCCGACGTCACGTACGTCCAGGTCACCGGCGGTGCGCACGACCTCGCGCTGTCGCCCGCCCCGGCCCGGGACCGGTACCTCGACGAGGTGCTCGGCTGGCTCGATGCGCGGCTGCCCCTGGCGTCCGCCGGCCGCGGGTAGCTGACGGGGGACCGTGCACGGACCTTCCGTGTGTCCGTGCCCGGTGGTTTCATGAAACACCGGACAGCTCCATCCGGATCACCCACGAGGAGGACTCATGAGCATCCACACGGATCCTTGGCCCGAGGGCACGCCCGCCTGGGTGGACCTGATGGTGCCGGACCGGCACGTCGCCCAAGCGTTCTACGGACCGCTGCTCGGATGGGAGTTCGACGAGGGTCTCCCGGAGACGGGCTACTACTCGACGGCGCGCCGTGGCGGCCGCACCGCAGCCGGCGTCGGTGAGCTGATGCCGGGATCTCGGGTCGGCTGGACGACCTACCTCGCGGTCGACGACCTCGACGCGACCGTGAAGCGTGTGACGGCCGCGGGCGGCACGCTGCTCGCCGAGCCGATGGACGTCATGGACCTCGGCCGGATGGCGGTTCTCGCCGATCCGACCGGCGCCATCGTCGGGCTCTGGCAGTCGGGCCTCCACACGGGCGCCGACGTCGTCAACGAGCCGGGAGCGCAGATCTGGAACGAGCTCATGACGCGCGACTTCGACGCCGCGAAGACGTTCTACGGCGCCGTCTTCCCCTACACGTTCGGCGACATGAGCGGCCCAGGCTTCACGTACGCGACCCTCGACCTCGACGGGCGTCCCGTCGGTGGGATCGGCGAGCTCGGTCCCCAGACCCCGCCAGACGAGCAGCCCGCCTGGTCCACCTACTTTGCCGTCGCCGACACGGACGCTGCGACCGCGCGCGCCGTCGAGCTGGGCGCCCGGGTCGTGTCCCCGCCCGCCGACTCCCCCTACGGCCGCCTCGCCGTGCTGCGCGGCCCGTCCGGTGAGACGTTCGCCCTCATGTCCACGACCGACCCGTCGAGCCCGGAGGCCTGACCGCCATGCCGTAGCCGCACCGGTCGCCGGCCCTGACTGCGCGCGGGCCGACGGCCGGTGCGATCGCGGGTCCGTCACGGTCCGTAGGCTGAGGCCGTGCCCTTCGACCCGAACGCGTTCCGGCACCTGGCCGCCTCAGCGAACGACCCCCTGCGGACGTTCCATCCGCGGCGGGCCGCACTCGGCGTGCGGCGCCAGGACGCGCTCATGCGCCTGTTCCCGCGACTCGGCTTCTCGGTGCACGACGAGGCGCAGGGACGCATGCCCCTGTGCGACGACGGCTCGCTCGACACAGACGAGCTGTTCGGCCGCACCGCGCCTGTCGTGCTCGAGATCGGCTCGGGCATGGGCGAGGCGACCGCAGCGATGGCGGCCGCCGACCCCGACCGCGACTACCTGGCGGTCGAGGCGCACCTGCCCGGGATCGCGCGCCTCCTCACGCTGGTCGAGGCGGCCGGGACGACCAACCTTCGGGTCGCGCACGGCGACGCTCTCGACCTCGTGCGCCGGTGCATCCCCGAGTCCTCGCTGGACGCGATCCACATCTTCTTCCCCGACCCGTGGCACAAGACCAAGCACCACAAGCGACGGATCATCCAGCCCGACTTCGTCGCCCTGCTGCGCTCACGGCTTGTCGTCGGCGGCACGCTCCACTGCGCGACCGACTGGGAGCCGTACGCCGAGGAGATGCTGCACGTGCTCGCGGCCGACCCGGGCCTGGCGAACTCGTTCAGCGGGTTCGCGCCGCGCCCGGCCGACCGGCCCGTGACGAAGTTCGAGCGTCGCGGGCTCGACCTCGGTCACACGGTCCGGGACGTGCTCGTCCGCCGCGTGCGTTGACGGCGGCCGTTGGCCGAGGGCATCACGCTCGCGGCAGGCCAGATCGACGAGATCCTCGCCGGTGCCCGAGCGGAGTCCGTCCGCGGCGGCGGAGCTGGCGCGAGGCTCGTCGTGCTCAAGCGGAGGAGGCGCCCCGGTCTAGACACGTCCGGGCAGACCGGGCTCGTGCAGGCACGCCCGGTTCCGCCCGCCGACCTTGGCCGCGTACAGCGCGAGGTCCGACGCCTCCAGCAGCTCGGCTGCCGTGCTCCCCGACTCGGGGCATGACGCGATCCCGACACTCACGGTCCAGCTCACGCGCACCCCGCGGTCCACGAGCGTCTCGGACTCGCACATCGCGCGCAGCTCCTCCGCGTAGGCGGCACCCACTGAGGCGTCCGCGTCGGGCAGGGCCACGACGAACTCCTCCCCGCCCCACCGCGCGACGAGAGCCTCGGGCGGCGTCATCTCCAGGAGCCGCCGGGAGATCTCCACGAGGACGGCGTCGCCGACGACGTGCCCGTGCCGGTCGTTGACCAGCTTGAAGTCGTCGATGTCGATCATGAGCACGCACACCGAGTCGCCGGGACCCACCCCTCCCAGCACCGGGACGGGCCATTCCATGCCGTACCGCCGGTTGTGCAGGTGGGTCAACGGGTCGCGGCTCGCCTGCTCGACCAGATCGCGCCGCAGCCCCTCGATGAGATCGAGCTGCGCCAGGAGCTGACGGTTGCGCGCGTTGACCGCGGTCACGTCGCGACCGACGAAGACCCGGCCGATGCCGTGCCCGCGGTCGTCCGTCAGGCGTGAGCCACGGATCTCGAGGTCGGTTCGCCTGCCGGCAACGTCGACGACGATGTCCGCTGCAGCACCGTCGTCGTCAGCCGGTATCGAGACAACCGGCAGCTCCGCTGGTTCGGCGTGCAGCCGCAGGAGGATCTGGCTCGTCGGCCGACCGACGAGAGGACCGCCGACGGCGGCGGTCGCATCGCGCCAGAACTTCTCGGCAGCAGGGTTGGCGTCGACGACGCGCCCGTCAGGACCGACCGCGACAACCAGGTCGGCGATGCGCTCGAACAGCTTCTGCCGCGCGATCGGGGCGAGCCTGATGAAGTCCTGCCGCTGGATCGAGTAGCGGAAGACCGTTGCGGCGAGCGCGAGCCCGATCGGGGTGGGGTCCCCGAACTCGCCGGCCTTCCCCATGAGGTCCACCACGACGACGAGTATCGGCGCCGACGACGCGAGCAGCAGGCTGCGGAGCTGGCGCCGGAAGACGACGGGTGAGCACCGCCACCCGATCGCGACGAGGCCGACCGCAACCACGACGAGCCCATAGCCGTACCCGGTGTGAACCCAGAACAGCGGACCGTGCTGCCACGAGTTCGGGGTGCTGAGCGTCGCTGCGCCCGGCCCGCCGTAGAACAGCAGGCGCCACCGATTCGTCGCTACGGTCACGGTCACGAGCACGGGCTCGACCGCGAGCAGCGCCAGCAGTCGGCGGCTCGGTACCCAGTCGGTGCCCGGGGCGCGGCGAGCGAGGCACACGAAGCCTGCGACGACCGCGGCGATACCGGGAGATGTCGCGGTGGCCGCGATCCCCGACGTGGGCCCGCCGACGCCAGTGGCGATCACCGCGTCCCCGCGCGACCACCAGGCTCCGCCGACCGCCATCACGACGAGGGACAGCGAAGCGACCGGGCGCGGCGAACGACCGCTCCATACGCCGGCCGCGACGTGGAGCAGCAGCAGCGCGGCACCCCCGTACGCGGCGACGTGCAGGGCCGTGAGCATCGTCTCCCCTTCCCGTGCGACCGCTCCCGCGGCGACCACGAACGGCGCGCGCTCACCCTCCTTGTCGGCGTGGCGGGCCTGCACCTGAGGGCGCCGCAACCACTCCATCATTGGTGCGTCGCGAGCACCGTCGTCCCAACGACGGGGCGACCCAGGGCCGGGCAGTCGCCACAACTTGATCTTCACTGTTCACTCAGTCAGTATTGCGCCAATGCATACTGAGCGAACATCGGACCTGGCGGGACGGGCGGCCGTGCACGCCGCGTTGTCGGCGCCTGCACGCCTGCGCATCATGGACACCCTCGCCGTGGGAGACGCATCGCCGTCCGAGCTGGCGACGGTGCTCACCATGCCGTCCAACCTGGTCGCCCACCACCTGTCGGTGCTCGAGCGCGAGGGCCTCGTCGTGCGGGCCTGGTCCGAGGGTGACCATCGGCGCGCCTACGTCCGGCTGGTCCCCGGCGCCCAGGACGTCGACGCACCCGGCGAGCTGCAGGCGCCCCCGCGCATCGTGTTCGTCTGCAGCGCCAACTCTGCGCGCTCCCACCTGGCGGCGGCGCTGTGGCGCAGCGCGAGCGCGGTGCCGGCCGCGTGCGCCGGGACCCGACCCGCAGACCGGATCCACCCGGGCGCGATCGCCGCAGCCGAACGACACCGCCTGACGCTCCCGCTGGAACGACCTCGCCTGATCGACGACGTCGAGCGTGCCGGCGATCTGATCGTGACCGTGTGCGATCTGGCCCATGAGTCCCTCGGGCGACGCACCGACCTCCACTGGTCCATCTCCGACCCCGTCCGCATCGGCGACGAGGCCGCCTTCGACCAGGCCCTGGACGACCTCGCCAGACGAGTGGACGCTCTGGCCACGCGAATCTCCGTGTCCTGATATCTCCAGCTCGGTGCACCGTCCGCTCGTGCTGCGCATCCCTCGCCAGGACAGGGCGGTGTCAAGGCATGGAAGCAACGAGGAGTCGTTCGAGGGCGTCTCGTGGGGTGAGGAATCCCAGGACGGCGCGTGGTCTCTGGTTGAGCTCGGCGGCGATGGCGGTCAGGTAGGGCTGGTGGTCGGTGATCGTGGTGCCCTTGGGCAGGTACTCGCGGATCAGCCCGTTGGTGTTCTCGTTCGTGCCGCGTTCCCACGGGGAGTGGGCGTGGGCGAAGAACACGGGCATCGACGTCGCCAGGGTGAGGGCGGCGTGCTTGGCCATCTCCGAGCCTTGGTCCCAGGTCAGGGTCTTGCGCATCATCGCGGGCAGCTCGTTGGCGTGCTCGATCAGCACGTCCGCCAACCCGGTGGAGTCCTT
>JAYTSH010000005.1:0-2914 GCA_043745755.1 Cellulomonas sp.
CCGTTCCGCGAGGCGGTCGAGTCGACGCTCGTGGGCGACCGCCGCACCTACCAGATGGACCCCGCGAACCGTCGCGAGGCGGTCCGCGAGGTCTCGATCGACATCGCCGAGGGCGCCGACATCGTCATGGTCAAGCCCGCGCTGGCCTACCTCGACGTGCTGGCCGACGTGGCCGCGAGCTCGACCGTGCCCGTCGCGGCGTACCAGGTGTCCGGCGAGTACGCGATGATCGAGGCCGCCGCGGCGAACCGCTGGATCGATCGCCGACGCGCGGTCATGGAGTCGGTGCTCAGCATCCGACGAGCCGGCGCGGACCACGTGCTGACCTACTGGGCTGTCGAGCTGGCCGGCTGGCTGAACGAGGAGATCGGATGACCGGGTCGGACGCCACGTCGTCGTCGTTCTTCGAGCGCGCGCAGGCTGTCATCCCGGGCGGGGTCAACTCGCCGGTGCGCGCGTACGGGTCGGTGGGGGGCACGCCGCGGTTCCTCGCGTCGGCGCGCGGCGCCTACGTGACCGATGTCGACGGGCACGAGTACGTCGACCTCGTCGGCTCGTGGGGTCCGGCGCTCCTGGGCCACGCGCACCCGGCCGTCGTCGAGGCAGTGCAACGGGCCGCCGCGCGCGGGCTGTCGTTCGGCGCACCCACGCTCACCGAGATCGAGCTCGCGGAGGAGATCCGGTCCCGGGTCCCGGCGGCCGAGCGGCTCCGGCTCGTCTCGACCGGCACCGAGGCCACCATGACCGCCGTGCGGCTCGCCCGCGGCGTGACCGGCCGCGACCGGATCATCAAGTTCGCCGGCTGCTACCACGGTCACGTCGACTCGCTCCTGGCCGCCGCCGGCTCGGGCCTCGCGACGCTCGCGCTGCCAGGGTCTGCCGGGGTCACCGCAGCGGTCGCCGCCGAGACGATCGTGCTGCCCTACAACGACCTCGCTGCGGTCGAGGCCGCGTTCGCCGAGCACGGCACCACGATCGCCGCCGTCATCACCGAGGCCGCCGCGGCGAACATGGGCGTCGTCCCCCCGCTGCCCGGGTTCAACGCGGCGCTCGCCCGCATCGCACACTCGCACGGCGCCCTCCTGATTCAGGACGAGGTGCTGACCGGCTTCCGCGTCGGGCCCGCCGGCTGGTGGGGCCTCGAGGGCGCCATCGAGGGTTGGGCCCCCGATCTGCTCACGTTCGGCAAGGTCATCGGCGGTGGGCTTCCCGTCGCGGCAGTGGGGGGGCGGGCGGACATCATGGGCGCTCTCGCGCCACTCGGTCCCGTCTACCAGGCCGGCACCTTGTCCGGGAACCCCGTCGCGACTGCCGCCGGGCTCGCGACCCTCCGTGCCGCCGACGCTGCGGTCTACGCGCGCGTCGATGCGGTCGCCGCAGCGATCGGCAACGCTCTGAGGTCGGCGCTCGATGCCGCGGGCGTCGCGCACGTCGTCCAGTCGGCCGGCAGCCTGTTCAGCGTCGTCTTCGGGGCCGCCGCTGCCGAGCGGGGTGCTCACGACTACGACGACATCCTGGCGAGCGAGTCGTGGCGGTACGCGCCGTTCTTCCACGCGCTGCTCGACGCGGGCGTGTACCCGCCGCCGTCGGGCTTCGAGGCGTGGTTCGTCTCGGCCGCGCACGACGACGCCGCCGTCGAGCGGATCGTCGACGCGCTGCCAGCCGCCGCACGCGCCGCCGCCGCGGCCGCGCCCCGGCCTCACTGACCGGAACGCTCAGCGGTGGCGGCGACGGGCGTCAACACCGAACGCGTCCGCTGGGTCGTACAGCTCGGCGTCGCCCAGGCTCACTCGGTCACCGTTCGTTCCAGAGCCCGTAGGTGCGGTTGCGCCTTCCGTGCGCCGTACTGGTGGGCGGCGATCGCGTGCACCTTGTCCCAGTCGACCTTGCGTGCCAGAGCCCGCATGGCGTCGCGCACGTCGGGGTCGTTGTGGGTCGCGTGTGCGGCCAGGTCGACGAGCGTCTGCTCGGGCGTGGTGACTCGAAAGGCTCCGAGCTCGGTTGCCATCGGTCGGGTATCGAGCGCACCGATGTCACGCGTGACGAACCGGACGATCCCGTGGGGGCGGTCGGTCAGGTTGACTGGCCGGTGCCGTGCCGGTGCAGCAAGGTCCGCGACGGCACGAGCACGAGGCACGACCCGGTGCATGCGGGCGGCGGTCATCCCCACAGCCACGACCGCGTCAGGGCCGAACTCAATGGCCCTTGACACTCGTCGTTGACGACCTTGGACGACCACAGGGTGGTGCCGGCCTCGTCGATCAGGCACACTGGACGATCTTCCTGACGCTGGTCCCGGTGAGGTCTTGCAGGTGGCGGGCCACGGCCAGCGCCGCGAACACGACGCTCCGGTGGGCTTCGATGGCCTCGCGCTGGTGGTGGAAGATGGGCCGGGCGCGTAGGTCGCTCTTGGTCATGCGGAATGACTGCTCGACGTGCCACAGGTCGTGGTAGGCCGCGATCACTTCGGCGCCGTCCATGGTGGCGATCGGCATGTTGGTGACGTAGCCCTTCAGGCCGGCGAGCTGACGAGCCCGATCGATGGAGGCGTGGTCGAGCTCCTTGGTGGCGCCGGTGATCTTCAGGAACCGTGCCTTCTTCAACGGCGAGCGACCGTCGGCGATCCTCTCGGCTCTCCCGATCATCGCGTTGATCGCCTTGTTGTCGTGCCGCTCGCGCGTGAACTTCCACTGGTAGACCACCCGCCGCGACCGGGCCGCCTTCCCGGTGCCCAACGCCCGGGTCGATTCCAGGACCTGCCCGTCGGTGAAGTAGTTCCCGTGCCGTTCGAAGTGGTCGGCAAGGTCGTAGGGCGCCTTGGTGATCCGCGAGCCCACGATGAAAGTGAACCCGGCGTCCTCGATCGCGCTGAGGTTGCCCGCCGAGAGCATCCCGGCGTCGGCGACCACGACCA
>JAYTSH010000006.1:0-17090 GCA_043745755.1 Cellulomonas sp.
GATCGGCCAGGCGAACCTCCGGAAGAAGCCCACCGGCAGCCGCGTGGCGACCCACATCAGCGGCAGCCCGACGAGCGCGAACTGCGCCTGGTTGAGGAAGATGGCGTACGGCGAGCGACCCGCAGCGAGCGACTCGACGCTCGAGCTCGACAGGACCATGACGAGACCGAGCACGAGCAGCAGCGCCGTCGCACCTGTGAGCACGTAGTAGCTCGTGACGGCGCTGTTCCACTGGCCGAACATCCGGCCGGTCCGGGACCGGGTGGTCTCGTGAGCGGCGCGGGGCGCGCCGGTGGGGACCGCGCGGGGAGTGCTTGCCTGTGCCACGGCGGCGTCCTCAGCCCACGCCCGAGGCAAGGGCGCGCGCCGCGGCGGCGAAGGACTCCCCCCGCTCCGCGTAGGACGCGAACTGGTCCATGGACGCGCACGCGGGCGCGAGCAGCACCGTCACGGCTCCTTCGGCGGCACTTGCCAGCCGTCGGGCCTCTTCCACGGCACGGGCCATCACCGTCCCAGTGTCACCGGGATCGATGGCGACCACGGGCACCTCGGGCGCGTGTCGGTCGAGCGCGTCGCGCAGCGGTCGCTGGTCAGCGCCGATGAGGACGACGGCGCGCAAGCGGTCACGGCGGGACTCGACGAGGTCGTCGAACGTCGCTCCCTTCGCGAGGCCCCCGGCGATCCACACGACGCTGCCCGGGGCGAACGCCGCAAGCGCCGCTGCGGCTGCGTGCCCGTTCGTCGCTTTCGAGTCGTCCACCCAGGTGACGTCGCCCGAGCGCGCCACCGTTTCCAGGCGGTGGGCTCCCGGCGCGTACGAGCGCAGCCCGTTGCGGATCGCGACAGGTGAGACACCGTGCGCGAGCGCCAGCGCGGCTGCGGCGAGCGCGTCGGCACGCACGTGCGGCGGGACCTCGCCGTCCGGACCGCCGAGGTGCGCCAGATCGGCGCACGTCGCGAGCTCGACGGCGTGCGTGTGACGCAGCTCGGCGAACCCGCGGTCGACGAGCACGTCCTCGACGAGGCCGACCTGCCCGACGCGCGGCATCTCGAGCGTGAACCCGATCGCAACCGCACCGTCCTGCACGTCGGCGTCCCGCACCAGGCGCTCGGTCACCGGGTCGGCTGCGTTGTAGACGCACGCGACCTCGGCGCGGGCGAAGATGCGCGCTTTGTCCGCGGTGTACGCGTCGAGCGACCCGTGCCAGTCCAGGTGGTCGGGGGCGACGTTGAGGACCGCAGCGGCCTCGGCCGCCATCGAGTGCGTGAAGTGCAGCTGGAAGCTCGACAGCTCGACCGCGAGGACGTCGAGCTCGGGGTCGGTCGCGCCGAGCACGACAGGGGTGCCGACGTTGCCGACGGCGAGTGCGTTCTCGCCGCCCGCCCGCAGGATCGCCTCGAGCATCCCGACCGTCGTCGTCTTGCCGTTGGTGCCGGTCACCGCGAGCCACGGTGCGGGGCCCCGGCCACCCGTCCGGTCCACCCGCACCTGCCACGCGAGCTCGACCTCGCTCCACACGGGCACGCCGAGCGCGAGCGCCGCGGACAGCAGGGGGTTGGCCGGAGCCCAGCCCGGCGACGCGACGACCAGGTCGACGCCGTGGAGCCCGCCCGCGGCGACGAAGGTCGCAGCATCGCGGGCATCGGCGCCCGCGGCCTGTGCGTCGACCGTCACGACGCGGGCACCACGGCCCGTGAGGACGTCCACCGCCGCCCGGCCGGACACGCCGAGACCGGCGACGACGACATGTGCGTGCGCGAGCTCCACTACCCGGCCACCCACTCGGTGTAGAAGATCCCGACCCCCATCGTGACGAACAACCCCGCGATGATCCAGAACCGGATCACGATCGTCACCTCGCCCCACCCCGACAGCTCGAAGTGGTGGTGCAGCGGTGCCATCTTGAAGACACGCCTGCCGGTCATCTTGAAGTACCCGATCTGGATGACGTCGGACATCACGATGACGACGAACAGGCCGCCGATGATCGCTGCGAGGACCTCGGTCCGGGACAGGATCGAGATCCCGGCGAGCGCGCCGCCCAGCGCGAGCGACCCGGTGTCTCCCATGAAGATCTTGGCGGGACTCGCGTTCCACCACAGGAACCCGAAGCAGGCCCCCGTGACGGCTGCGGCGACGACGGCGAGCGACAACGGGTCGCGGACCTCGTAGCAGCGCGGACCCGCCGTGGCGATGGCCTGGCACGTCTGGTTCGTCTGCCACACGCCGACGATGACGTAGGCACCGAAGACGATGAGTGAGGCGCCCGCCGCGAGCCCGTCGAGCCCGTCGGTGAGGTTGACGGCGTTCGACCACGCCGTGATGAGGAAGTTCGCCCAGAGGACGAACAGGATGACGCCGACCGTCGCGCCCGCGAACGCAAGGTTGAGGTTCGTGTCCCGGATGAACGAGACGTGCGTCGACGCGGGGGTACGGAACGAGGAGTTCGGGAACTGCAGCGCTGCGACGGCGAACACCACCCCGACGACGCCCTGGCCCAGGATCTTCAGGCGCGGGCTCAGGCCAAGGCTCCGTTGCCGGGAGATCTTGATGAAGTCGTCGAGGAACCCCACGATCCCGAGCCCTGTCATCAGGAACAGCACCAGGACCGCGGACGCGCTCGGCGGCCGGCCGGTCACGAGCAACGCGACCAACCAGCCGATGACAGTCGCACCGATGATGACGACGCCACCCATCGTCGGCGTCCCACGCTTGGTGAAGTGAGCGGTCGGTCCGTCCTGACGGATGAACTGCCCGTACTGCTTGCGGACGAGGTAGCGGATGAACAGCGGGGTGCCGAGCAGCGAGACCAGCATGGACAGCCCGCCGGCGATGAGGACTGCTTTCACGGGGCGACGTCCTCAGCGACGGCGACCGTGCCGCCGGCCAGGAGCCGGTCGCCGAGGCGCCACAGCCCCGCGCCGTACGACGACTTCACGAGCACCACGTCGCCCGCGCACAGCTCGCCCTCGAGGAGCTCGACGGCCGCGTCGATGTCGTCGACCACGGCGACCTCGTCCCCCCAGGACCCCTCGAGCAGGGCGCCGTCCGCGATGGCCCGGGCGCCCGGCCCGACGACCACGGTGAGCGCGACATTGAGGCGCACCACCTGGAGCCCGATCGACTCGTGCGCGGCGCGCGAGCCGGGCCCGAGCTCGAGCATCTCGCCGAGCACCGCCACGGACCGCCGGTCTCGACCTGCGAGCACCGCGAGCGCGCGCAGCGCCGCCCGCATCGAGTCCGGGTTCGCGTTGTAGGAGTCGTCAATGACGGTCACACCATCAGGCCGGTCGACGACGTGCATGCGGTGCGGGCTGAGGGCGTCCGCGCCCGCGAGCCCGAGCGCGATCACGTCGGGCGCCAGGCCCACGGCGATCGCCGCGGCCGCTGCCGCGAGCGCGTTGTAGACGTGGTGCTCGCCGACCAGTCGCAGCGCCACGCGCTCGTCGTGCGTCCCGCCGTGGGGTGCCGGCGTCTGCAGCGTGAACGACGCGCGACCGGAGCGGTCGAGCCGGATGTCGGTCGCACGCACCTGTGCCCCGGCGGACTCCCCGAACGTGAGCACCTCACCCGGCGCGAGATCGCGCATCGCGACCACGCGCGGGTCGTCGGCGTTGAGCACGGCGACCCCGTCCGGCAGGAGGCCGACGACGAGCTCCGACTTGGCCCGTGCCACCCCCTCGACACCACCGAACTGACCGATGTGCGCAGTCCCGACGACGAGTACGACGGCGACGTCGGGCGGGGCGATCCCGGTCAGGTACGTCAGGTGGCCGTGACCGCTCGCACCCATCTCGAGCACGAGGTAGCGCGTGCTCTCGTCGGCGCGCAGCACCGTCAGCGGCAGCCCGATCTCGTTGTTGAAGGACAGCTCAGGCGCGACGGTCGGGCCGGCGGTCGAGAGCATCTGCAGGAGCAGGTCCTTGGTCGTGGTCTTGCCGACCGACCCGGTCACGGCGATGACCTGCAGGCCAGCGCCCCCGGGCTCGCCGGACGCCTCCCGGAGCCGGCCGAGCACCTCGCGCGCCAGGTGACCGAGCGCGAGCTCGACGTCCGGGACGACGACGGTCGGGAGCGGGGTGCCGTCGGGCGCCGCGAGCGGTCGCGCGGCCAGCACGAGCGCGGCTCCGGCCGTGGTGGCGGCGGCGGCGAAGTCGTGACCGTCGGAGTGCTCACCACTGAGTGCGACGAACAACGCACCAGGCTGCGCGAGCCGGGAGTCGATCAGGACGGGTCCGGTCACGAGCGTCGACGGGGCGAGCGTGGACGGGTGGAGGATGCCACCGGTCGCGTTCGCGACCTCGGCCGCGGTGAGCGCGATCACGCGGGCAGCCCCTGCGCAGCCCGACGCGCGTCCGCCGCTCGCAGCACGTCACGGTCGTTGTACCGGTGGAAGACCCCGGCGATCTCCTGGGTCGGCTCGTGGCCCTTGCCGGTGATGATGATGGTGTCCCGATCCGTCGCGAGGTCGAAGGCGTCATGGATGGCCTGGGTCCGACTGGTGGCCTCGTGCACGTCGGCCAGCCCGGGGCGCTCGGCGCGCACGCCCGCCAGAATCTCGGCCCGGATGACTGCGGGCTCTTCCGACCGCGGGTTCTCGTCGGTCACGACGAGCACGTCGGCGAGGCGTGCAGCGATCTGACCCATGATCGGGCGCTTGCCGGTGTCGCGGTCACCGTCCGAGCCGAACACGAGGATGAGCCGGCCGGGGGTGATCGGTCGGACGGCCTCGAGCGCGAGCACGAGCGCGTCGGGCGTGTGGGCGTAGTCGACGATCCCCAGCGGACGGCCGTCGCCGCGCTCGACGACCCGCTCCATCCGGCCGGGAATCGCGTGCGCTGTGGCGACGGCATCGATCGCGACCTGCAGGTCGATACCGGCGCGATACGCAAGGACGATCGCCAGCGCAGCGTTCGAGACGTTGACGAGCCCAGGCAGGGGGCTCATCGCCTGGTGCTCGGTGCCGTCGGGCCCTCGCAGCGTGAACGTCGACCCGACTCCGTCGAGCCCGATGTCGGCGCTCGTCACCGCCCAGTCCGCCGTGGCCCCCTCGGGGGATCCGACGTGGGTCGCGACGGACTCGACCGGGATCTGCGCTTCCGCGACGAGGCGCCCGCCCCACGCGTCGTCGACCACGACGACCCCGCGCCGCGCCTGGCCCGGCGCGAACAGACGGGCCTTGGCGTGGAAGTAGCCTTCCATGTCGACATGGAAGTCGAGGTGGTCGCGCTGCAGGTTGGTGAAGCCGACGACGTCGAGCTCGAGCCCGCGCACCCGACCGAGCGCGAGGGCGTGCGACGAGACCTCCATCGTGCAGGCCGTCGCCCCGCGCTCGTGAGCCAGAGCGAGTATCGAGTGCAGGACGGGCGCCTCGACGGTCGTGCGCGGGCTCTCGATCGCCTCGTCACCGATCCTCAGCTCGACGGTGCCCATCACGACGGTGGCAGCATGCGCCGTACGCAGGGCCGCGTCCACGAAGTACGTCGTCGTGGTCTTGCCGTTCGTGCCCGTGACGCCGACGGTGACGAAGCCCGCGGCTGGATCATCGTGCGCCCAGGCTGCGACCTCACCGGCGAGCGCACGCGGGTCCGCGGCAACGAGCACCGGGACGCCCGCGACCTCGTGCGCGTCCGCGATGATCTGCTCGCCGCGCTCGTCCGTCAGCACCGCGACTGCACCACGGGCGACCGCCTGCGCCGCGTAGGTCGCACCGTGCGCGTGCGCGCCGTCCAGCGCGATGAACACGTCGCCCGGCTGGACGTCGCCGCTGGCGACCGACACACCCGTCAGGCTGAGCTCCGGAGAGATGTCGCCACCCCGTGCGTCGAGCGCGAACGTGGCGAGGAGGTCGACGACCCGGTGCTCGGCGGGATGCTGGGGGCGCATCCGACCCTGGGGGGACGTCATGGGGAGAATCTACCCCGGACGGGTGCCGCTCCCGGGCGTGCCGCCTGCCGAACGACGTCGCGGTGAGCGCTCCCGAGCCTCATCCCCACGTCGTTGCGAAGAGCTGGGCCGTCGTCCCGCTCGGCGCGATCCCGAGCTCCTGGAGCGCATACCCGGCGACGTCGCTGAACACGGGAGCAGCGACGGCGCCGCCGTAGATCGAGGTCTTCGGGTTCTGCAGGATCACGCTCACCGCGATGTGCGGGTCGTCCGCCGGAACGACACCGATGAATGACGCCGTGATGCCGTCGGGGTTGAACTTCTGCGCAGTGCCCGTCTTGCCGGCGACGCGGTAGCCGGGGATCGCCGCGCTGCTGCCGGTGCCGCCGTCGACGACGCTCTCGAGCATCGTCATGACCGTGTCGGCGGTCGTCGAGGAGATCACCTGGGTCGAAGCCGCCGCGGTCGACGGCCTGAACGCGCCGTCGGGCGCCGTCCAACCCTTGATCAGGTGCGGCTGGACCCGCACGCCGTGGTTCGCGATCGTCGCGAAGACCTCGGTCGCCTGCAGCGCCGTCACGGAGACGGACTGGCCGAACAGGACCGCGTACTTGCTGCGCCCGTCCCACTCGTCGCTGGGGTGCAGGATGCCGGGCGACTCGTTGGGCAGCTCGATGCCCGTGCGGGCGCCGAACCCGAACTTCTCCAGGTAGTCGTAGCGCACCTGCTGGGGGATGTTCTGGCCCATCATGACCGTGCCGGCGTTCGACGACTCCGACAGGATCCCGGTCATCGTGAGCTTGAGCGTCGCGTGGTCGTGCGAGTCGTGGAACGTCTGGTTGTTCGAGGTCGTGTACGCGTAGGGCACCTCGAACTGCGACAACGGGTTCGCGATGCCGGTATCGAGCGCTGCGGCCATCGTGATGACCTTGGCGGTCGAACCCGGCTCGAACACGTCCGAGATCGCGCTCGACCCGCTCAGCTTCCCGTTCTTCGGCGAGTTCGGGTCGACCGAGCCGGAGTCCGCGAGCGCGAGGATCTCACCCGTCCGGGTGTCCATCGCCACGATGACACCCGAGTCGGAGCCGGTCGCGGCCACCTGGGCGTCGATGGCCTCCTCGGCCTTCCACTGCAGGTCGCCCAGGATCGTGAGCTTCACGCTCGAGCCCGGGACCGAGTCGGTCTGCTCCTGGTAGCCGCCGGGGATCTCCTGACCGCCCCGACCGTGCTCGTAGACCACGGTCCCGGGTGTGCCCTGCAGCTTCGTGTCGAGCAGCGCCTCGAGGCCTGTCGCGCCGACACCCTGCGAGTTGACCCAGCCGAGCAGGTTGCCTGCGAGCGTCTTGTTCGGATAGATGCGCTCCGAGGTCCGTTCAGCGAGGATCCCATCGATCCCGAGCTCGCGGATCGCGCGCCACTGCTCGGGCAGCACGCCCTTGGCGACGACCTTGTACCGGCTCTCGCCCGCGAGCTTGGCGCCGAGCTCAGCGGTGTTGAGCCCGAGGATCGGCGCGAGCAGCCCAGCCGCACCCGACGGTCCGGACACGAGCGGGTCGCTCCCCCGGACCTTCCAGCCTGCGAGGGTCTTCTGATCGACGGTCAGGGTGTACCGCTCGACGGACGTGGCGAGCTGGACTCCGTTGGCGTCGGTGATCTCTCCCCGGGCAGCCAGGAGCGAGGCGGTGCTGAGCCGCTTGGCCAGGGCCTCCTGCGCGACCGCCTCACCGCGGAACCCCTGGATGTACACGAGCCGCGCGGCGAACAGCAAGAGCACGACCAGCACGACGACCGCCAGCAGCCCCTGGCGGCGCCGCGGGTCTCCGGTCGCGGGGAGCCGGATCGGCCCGGGGCGCCGTGGCCCGGCGGGCAGGCGACCGTCGGGACGCTTCGCGACCGGCCGCGGACCGGGCGCCGGGCGTACCCGCGGAGCCTGTTGCGCCCCCAACGCGTCGCGCCCGGGAGTCGTCCGAGCAGCGCGCACCGGCGCGCGACGAGGTGCGCCCGCCTGCCCGTCCTCCGGCCCGCGTAGCGTCATCCGGCCGCCCCCACCGCCGGACCGCCCCGGACCGTTCCGTCGGCGAGCCTGAGCCACCCGGTGCCGCGGGCCTGGACCATCCCGAGGGCGCGCGCGGACGCCGCCAGCTCGGCCGGCGAGGAGCGTCGGTCGAGCGCGGCCGACAGGTCCTGCTGCGTCGAGGCGAGCCGTGCCAGCTCGAGGTCGAGGTCGTGCTTCTCGTAAGCGCCGCGGGCCATCGTCGTATTGAGCAGCAGCGCTGTCAGCAGCGCCCCAGCGAGGATCGCCATGCACGCGACGACGAACGGCACCCGCGCGCGGGCCTGTGCCGGCGCCCGCACGAGGCGCAGCCGCGGAGCCTGCGGCGGAGCGACGGCCGGGCGTGCTGGACGCGGGACCGCACCGGCCCTCGCAGCTGCCTGTGCGCTCATGCTGTTCTCCTTGGTGCGCCGCTGCTGCGGAGGTGGTCCGGTGTGGGTCTGAGTCGTTCTGCGGCCCGCAGCCGCACGGAGGCCGATCGCGGGTTGCGCGCGAGCTCGGCCTCGTCCGCCTCCTCGGCGCCCCGGGTCAGCAGGCGCAGGTACGGCCGGTGGGTCTCAGGCTCGATCGGGAGACCGGGCGGCGCGCTCGACGTCGCACCCGCCGCGAGCGCGCGCTTGACGAGCCTGTCCTCGAGGGACTGGTACGCCTCGACGACGATGCGGCCACCGACCGCGAGGGCCTCGATCGACGCGGGCAGGGCACGCTCGAGGGCCTCGAGCTCGCCGTTGACCTCGATCCGCAGCGCCTGGAAGGTGCGCTTGGCCGGGTTGCCGCCCGTCTTGCGGGTCGCGGCCGGGATGCTGGCGCGCAGGATGTCGACGAGCTCGCTCGTGCGGGTCAGCGGCGTCTTCGCGCGCTCGGCGACGACGCGGCGGGCGATCCTGCTGGCGAACCGCTCCTCGCCGTACTCGCGCAGCACGCGGGCGATGTCCCGCTCGTCGTAGGTGTTCAGGACGTCTGCGGCGGTCAGCCCGGTCGTCGCGTCCATGCGCATGTCGAGCGGCGCGTCCTGGGAGTAGGAGAAGCCGCGCTGCGTCTCGTCGAGCTGCAGCGAGGACACGCCGAGGTCCATGAGCACGCCCTGGACCTCAGTGATGCCGAGGCGCGCGAGGACGTCGCCGATCTCGTCGTAGACCGAGTGCACGCCCGTGAACCGCGCGCCGAAGGGTTCGAGCCGCCGGCGCGCGAGGTCGAGCGCCTGCGGGTCGCGGTCCAGGCCGATGACCCGGACGTGCGGGAACGTCCGCAGCACGGCCTCGGCGTGCCCGCCCATCCCGAGAGTCGAGTCGACGAGCACAGCACCGTCCTCCGCCAGCGCCGGCTCGAGGAGCTCGACGCACCGCGCGAGCATGACGGGCGTGTGGCGGGATGCGGCGTCGATCTGGACGTCAGACCCGTCGTCGAACCCGCTCATCACCCCTCCTCTCGCCGCGTGCCGTTCGCTCGCTGCTGCTCATCCGCCCGGTGCTCGCGGCGGTCCTGATGTGGTCGGACGGCCCCTCCGCCGTCCGACCAGATCCCCCACCGACGTTCTGACACCGGGGAAGTGCGTCAGAACGGACGGGAGGAGATCTCGCCGGGCGGTCATGCGGCCTGGTGCGTGCGGGTCATGCGGGTCGTTCAGGTCGTGCTGGCGTGCGTCGGCGGCTCAGAAGGGTCCGTTGGGGAAGACCTCCTCCGCAGTCGCGGCGTATCCGTCCTCCTGCTCGGTCAGGTACGTCTCCCACGCGGTGAGGTCCCAGATCTCGACGCGCGTCCCGGCGCCGATCACGGCGACGTCGCGGTCGAGACCGGCATACGTGCGCAGCATCGGCGGGATCGAGATGCGCCCCTGCTTGTCGGGCAGCTCGTCGCTCGCGCCCGAGAGGAAGACGCGCAGGTAGTCGCGGGCCTGCTTGCTCGTGACGGGTGCCTGCCGGATCTGGTCGTGCATGCGGCGGAACTCGTCCATCGGCATCAGGAACAGGCAGCGCTCCTGGCCCTTCGTCATGACGAGGCCCGGAGCGAGCTGACCACGGAACTTCGCGGGCAGGATCAGCCGGCCCTTGTCGTCGAGCCGCGGCGTGTAGGTACCGAGGAACGGCAGAGTCGAGCCGTACCCGAAGAGGGTCGACTCCATGCTCATGCCGCCCCCGTTCGTGGTGCCAGTTCGTAGTTCACGTGCCCGTGCACGTGCCCGTGCCATACCCGTGTCGCGCTTGCTCACCCAACTCTCACCAAGTGCCTCCACGATACTCCACTTTCCTCCACCCACAAGGGGAGCGACAGGTGTTTCACCCGCTCCAAGAGATATATCTGCAGGTCAGCGAGGTGGAGGGCGATGGAGGGCCTGGCGGGCGCAATTGCCCTCGCGCGTGTCGCGGCAGCGAACAATCCCCGAGCGGATCCGATTGGCGGTGCTTTCCCGACCGGCATTCCGGACGCTCCGGACACCTCCCGGGATGATGTCGGCGGGGTGAACCGCCGGCGCGGCGCGCGGGGAGCGATGTGGAGGGTGCAGGCGACGTGGGCGGGAGACGCCCGCAGCGCCCGGAAGCGCTCGCCGAACACCACCCCGAGCGTTGCCTCGCCACGTAGGCTCTTGCCAGTCCGCCCAAGGAGACGCCCATGCTGCAGGCCGTGCCCACGTCCACCGAGCTCGACGAGCTCGTCGGGACCAGCGACCGGGTCCGCGCGTCGATCGAGCGGGTCGTCACAGGACGCAGCGAGCTCGTGCGCGTCACTGTCGGCGTCCTTCTCGCCGAGGGGCACCTCCTGCTCGAAGACGTTCCCGGCGTCGGCAAGACGACCCTGGCGAAGGCACTGGCACGCAGCATCGACTGCACCGTCGGGCGCATCCAGTTCACGCCGGACCTGCTCCCGAGCGACCTGACCGGCGTCAACATCTTCCGCAGCCAGACGCACGAGTTCGAGTTCCGGCCGGGTCCGCTGTTCGCCCACATCGTCATCGGCGACGAGATCAACCGCGCGTCGCCCAAGACGCAGTCGGCGCTGCTGGAGTGCATGCAGGAGGGCCAGGCCACGGTGGACGGCCACAGCTACCCGCTGCCCCACCCGTTCCTCGTGATCGCGACGCAGAACCCTGTCGAGATGGAGGGGACGTACCCGCTGCCCGAGGCGCAGCGCGACCGTTTCATGGCGCGGCTCGCGGTCGGCTACCCGAGCATCGAGTCCGAGCTCGACATGCTGGACCTCCAGGAGACGTCCGACCCGCTCGCGTCGCTGCAGCCCGTCACCGACTCCGCTCAGATCGCGCGCCTCATCACGACGGCCCGCTCGTTGTACGCCGCACCCGCCGTCAAGCGCTACATCGTCGACCTCGTGACGGCGACGCGGCAGGACCACGGCCTGCGCCTCGGCGCGTCTCCCCGCGCGGCGATCCAGCTCCTGCGCGCGGCCAAGGCCATCGCGGCGATGGCCGGACGCGACCACGTGCTGCCCGACGACGTCCAGCAGCTCGCCGAGCCCGTGCTCGCCCACCGGGTGCTCGCGAGCACCGAGGCCCGGCTGTCTGGGCGCACGACAACCGAGACCGTCCGCGAGATCGTCGGGCGCGTCCCTCTGCCGACGTCGGGCACCGCGGGCCTGCGCGAGCGGCGGGCGACCGGCTGATGCGGCCGCGTCCGACCGTCCGGGGGGTCGGCCTGGCGATCGGCGGCGTCGTCGCGGTGCTCGCCGGGGTCGCGGTCGGCGCAGTCGACCTCGTCCGGATCGGCACGCTCGCCGTCCTCCTCGTGGTCGGCGCGCTCGTCGGGATCGGTCTGCTCGACCCGGGCCGCGGACGCCACCGCCTCGCGGTCGAGCGCGGAGCGTCGCCGAACCCCGTGCATGCTGGGTCGACGTCGGTCGTGGGGGTCGTCATCACGGCCACGGATGCCGCGGGGCGGGCGCGCCTGGCGGGGCTAAGGTTCCGCGAGCAGGCATCGGCGGAGCTGTCAGGCGGCCGGCCCCTTCGCGCCCAGGTGGCCCGCTCCCCCGGCCGCGTCACCATCACGTACCCCGTCCTCGCCGACCGTCGCGGCCGTTGGACGCTCGGACCGCTCGTGGTCACGCGCGTCGACCCGTTCGGTGTCGCGACGGCCACGACGAGCCTCGGCGAGGGCTCCCGCATCTCGGTCTGGCCGACCGTCACCGAGCTGCAGGTTCCGCCGGGAGTACTCGTCGGCGACCCCGACCGGGTCGCGCTCGGTGCGCGAACCCCGTCGACGGACGACGCCTCGCTCCGCGACTACCGGTTCGGCGACGACCTGCGTCGCGTGCACTGGGCCACCAGCGCGCGCCGCGGCGAGCTCATGGTCAGGTCGGACGAGCGAGCAGGCATGCGGCCCGTCAGCGTCCTGCTCGACCTGCCGACGCGATCAGCCTCCCTCGAGTGGAGCATCTCGCTCGCCGCCTCCATGACGCTCGCCATGCTCGACGCCGGCCATCCCGTCCGGCTCCTGTGCGGCCCGACCCCGGCCGCCGTCGCTGCGCGCCATGACGGCGCACTCACCGACCGCCCGATGTCGATGCACCACGCGCACAACCGTCCGGGCGACATGGCGCGCGCGGACATCCTGGACCGCGCGATCGATCTCACCATCGCCGAGTCGCCGGGCAAGGCCGAAGAGCGGCTCCTGTGCGACGCCCGGGTCCTGGTCGCGTCGGACGACGTCGGCGAGATCGTGCTCGCCGTGGTCGGCCCCCTCACCGCCCGAGCCCGCACCGCCTTCGCGCGAGTCGCCGACAACGCCCAGGGGTGGGCAGTGGTTCGCTCGGGCGAGGGTGGGCACGCGCAGCGGGGAGACGCGGAGAGCACCGTCGAGGCCCTTCACCGAGCCGGCTGGAGGGCCGTGACGGCGGAGCCTGGAGAGGACATCGCGCGGAGCTGGATGCGCCTGCTGGAGAGCGCCCTGTGACCACCGGCCGTGGGTACGCCGGGATCCCGCGCGGTAGACGTTCGCTCCTCGGGTCAGCCCTGGTCGCCGCAGCAGCCTGCGCGAGCCTGCTCGCGCTGTCCGGGCTACTCGCCCCCGGTCGTTGGCTGCGCGCAGGCATGCTGGCCGTCGTCGTCGTCGCCATCGTGACAGCGGCAGTCCGTTCGGTCGCCCGATCGCGGTGGACCCCGACCATCGTCGGAGCGATCACCGCGGCGCTCGGCCTGCTCGTCGTGTACGGCGCACCCCCGGGCCGCGCGCAGGTCCTGCCCGACGCCGCGTCGGTCGAGCGGCTCCTCGCCTCCGTGCGTGCGGCGGCCGACCTCATCAACGCGTCGGTCGTCCCCATGGACGCTGCACGCCCGGTCGAGATGTTGGTGGTCGCGGGCGGCATGCTCGTCTTCCTGTTCGCCGATGTGCTTGCTCTCTGTCTCGACGCGCCCGCCTGGTCCGGCTTCGTCCTCGTCACCATGTGGCTCCCCGCCATCGGCCTGGCGTACCCCGCGCCGGCGAGCGCGCTGGGGTGGACCGCGCTCGCCTACCTGCTGCTGCTCGCGCTGCATGCCGCACCTCACGGCGAGGGCGCAGGCGGGGCACGACGCACAGTGTCGACGGTGGCGATCGCTGCGGCACTCGTGGTGGCCACGCTCGCCGCCGGACCTGTCATCGCGGCCGCCCCCGGATGGGCCTCGCTCACGCTCCTGAACTTCGGGAACGGGCCGATCGGACCGCTCCGCCTGAGCGACGACCTCGACCTGCGACAGAGCCTGGGTCGCCGCTCGGGGCAGGTCGTGCTCCACTACACGGTTGCGCCGGTCGGCGCGGGCGACGCTGGCTCGCCGACCGATGGCGTCTCGGCCACTCCCGGTGCGCCCGAGGCAGCCAATGCGCGCATCGTCGGACCGCTGCGTGCCTTCACGCTCCGTGACTTCGACGGTCGAAGCTGGCAACGGACGGACGCCACCGACCTGCAGGACTGGGCGCCCGGCACGTTGCTGGCCTCCGACCCCTCGGTGCAGGGCACGCTGCTCGGCTCGCAGGCGGGCACCCTTGCCCGTGTCGCCGTGACGATCGACGGCCTGCGTGAGCTCCGGCTGCCTGTGAGCACGTTCCCCCGCACCCTCGAGATCGCCGGCCCGTGGCGCTACGACGCCGAACGTGACGAGGTCGTGGGCGACCGGCCGACGGACGCCGGCACCACCTACGCCATGACTGTCGAGATCCCGACCCTCACCGCCGACGACCTCAAGGCCGCAGCCGGCCGGCCACCCGCGGGCCTCGAGCCCTACCTCGCGGTGCCGCCGACCGCTCACGCCGAGGACATCCGTCATCTGGCGACGCAGATCACCGCCGATGCCACCGGACCCTACGACCAGGCGCTCGCCCTGCAGACGTACTTCCGCGACATGAGCAGGTTCGTGTACGACACCCGCGTCGCGCCGGCCCGGACGGACGACGCCGTCTGGGACTTCCTGACGAACCGCCACGGCTACTGCGTCCAGTTCGCGACCTCGATGGCCATCATGGCGCGCTCGCTCGGCATCCCCGCCCGCATGGGTGTCGGGTTCCTGCCCGGCGTCGCTGATGACAACGGCGGCTACACCGTCACCGGCCGGTTGTCGCACACCTGGCCGGAGCTCTACTTCGCGTCGGTCGGCTGGGTCAGGTTCGAGCCCACCCCGGCGGTGCAGTCGGGCTCACCGCCCCGGTGGAGCGACCCGTTCGTCTTCAGCACAGCGGCTCCGAACGCCGGCCAGATCCCGGACAACCTGGGCGGTCGCGTCACGGCAGGCGCCACGGCGGGAGCGGCTGCGCCAGGCGCCACGGTCCACGCCGACGAGTCGACCGACCGGCTGCCGCTGGTTGTGGGAGCCGGGCTGCTGCTCGTCCTCGCGGTCGGCGGTCTCGTGTTCACGCGACGGCGCTCGAACCGTCGCACGGCGCTGGATCCTGAGGTGGCCTGGAGCCGGCTCAGGGAGCGTCTCGCGGCCGCCTCGATCGAGTGGTCCGACGCCCGGACCCCTCGTCAGTGCGTCGACCTCGTCCGGGCCCGCGTCATCGAGCTCCGCTCCGTGCCCCTCGGCGAACCGGCGGATGTCGCACTCGTGCAGATCGCCGACGCTCTGGAGCAGCTCCGCTACGCCCCGGCTCCGCCGACGCGCACACCCGAGGAGCTCGAGTCGTGGATCGCGGCGGTCCTGACCGACGTGACGTCGCCGGTCAGCGATCGGAGTCGCGACGTTTCTGCCAGCGCTCTTCGAGGCGGGTCATGAAGCCTGCCGACCGCGACTTCTTGGGCTGAGGCTTCGGTGCGCGGGTCACGCGCCCATCGGGTCGGACCACCCCGGCCGGTCCGGTGGTGCGCGGCCGCGCGGCCGCGTAGGTGACTGCGGCGAACATCACGATGAAGCCCAGCACGCCCAACCATGCGCGCGATGCGACGACACCGAAAATGAGCAGGAGCAGACCGACGACAACGCCGCCGGACCCGAGGACGTAGCGGCTGATCGATCGACGCCCACGGGACGTGAGCGTGTTCGCGAGCCTGGGGTCGTCAGATGTGAGCTGTCGCTCCATCTGCTCCAGTACGCGCTGCTCGTACTCGGACAGAGGCACTGCTACCCCCGTACTTCCCTGTCGGGCTTCCCTGTCGGGATCCATTGGGGTCAGGATAGATCGCGCCGAGCCAAGTCGGTAGTCGGACACCGGGCGACTCGAGAAGCGGATGCTGCCGCGCCGATCGACGCCGACCCGAACCGCTCGCGGACGCGGTCCATCGCGCGCTCGGCGTCGCGCCGCGACGATTCACCGTCCCCGGCCACCTCGTCGAGCGTCGGCTGGCGGATCGTTGACGACGCGGCGCTGAGGCCCTCGGCGCGGACACCGACGAGCCGGACGGGCAGGCCGCCGAGATCGACGCCGGCGAGCAGCTCCCGGGCAGCGAGATACACCTCGCGACCGACGTCGGTCGGCGTGACAAGTGTCCGAGAACGCGTCAGGGTCCGGAAGTCCGAGGTCCGGACCTTCACGGCGATCGTCCGAGCGACGAGACCTTGCGCGCGCAGCCGCCCGGCGCACCGGTCGGCCAGCTCGAGCGCCTTGGCCTGGACGACCACCGGGTCGGCGACGTCGACCGGGAATGTCACCTCGGCTCCGATGCTCCTCTCCTCGCGGCCCGGCTCGACCGGGCGTGGGTCACGGCCCCAGGACAGGTCGTAGAGATGAGAACCCGCTGTTCGCCCCACCGCCCGCTGGATCGTCCCGACATCACTGTCCGCGAGCTCCGCGACGGTTCGGACGCCCCACCGCGCGAGCGCAGCCTCGGTGCGCTCCCCCACGCCCCACAACGCACCGACCGGCAGCGTGCGAAGGAACAGAACCGTCGCGTCCTTGGGCACGAGCAGGACGCCGTCAGGCTTGGCGTGACCTGACCCAAGCTTCGCGACGAACTTCGTCGATGCGATCCCCACCGAGCAGGTGATCCCGTGCGCTGCCAGCACCCGGGAGCGGATCAGCTCCGCGATGCTGGTCGGCGGTCCGAGCCGTCGCCGCGCTCCCGACACGTCGAGGAAGGCCTCGTCGACGCTCACCTGCTCGACGAGCGTCGTGATGTCGCGCAGGATCTGCATGACACCGCTCGAGACTGCGCGGTAGGTCGCGATGTCCGGCGGGACGACGACGGCGTGCGGGCACAGTCGGCGTGCCACTGCCATCGGCATCGCGGAGTGCACCCCGAACGCCCTCGCCTCATAGGTCGCCGCGAGCACCACGGCGCGCTCCGAGCCGCCCACGATGACCGGCAGGCCTCGTAGCTGAGGTCTCCGAGCGATCTCTACCGAGGCGAAGAACGCGTCCATGTCGACGTGGAGGATCGAGCAGCCGTCCTCGTCGGCCCCCCAGTCGCGTCGAGCGGTGCCAGACCGCGGGCTCCGACTCACGACGCACGCAGACCCAGTCGTGGAGTCGCGGCGCCGTGCACCTGCGGCGTCGTCGGAGCGTCGGCCGTGAGCAGCGCTCGGAGCTCGTCGATGAAGTCCTCTGCGGCACACAACGCCTGCTCGGCACGCGCCTCAGACACCGCGTCGAACCGACCCGCCTCGATGGCCGACCGCAGGCCGGCTCCCCCGGCGAAGCAGTCGCTCCAGTGCTCGAGCTCAGGCGCGACGACGCGGAGCATGTCCCAGACCGTCCGCGGAGGACGCCGGCCGCCCGGCCGACCACGCACAGCGAG
>JAYTSH010000007.1:0-1610 GCA_043745755.1 Cellulomonas sp.
ACCGCGACGAGCAGCCGGTCACCGTCGAGCTCGACGTGCGACGGCAGCACCCGGGGGCTCGCTGCGCCGCTGGGGACCTGGCCGAGCGGGCCGGGCGGCGGACCCGCAGGCAACGACTGCACGAGCGTGCCCGATGCCGTGACCGGGTCCCACGCGAGCACGTGCATGCACCCGTCGAGCTCGCCCACCACGTAGGCGGTCCGGCCGTCCGGAGCGAACGCCAGGTGGCGAGGGCCCGTTCCCGGCGGGAACGTCGCAGCGATCCCAGCCGGACCGAGCAGTCCGGACGCGGTGTCGCGTGCATACCTGCGCAGCTCGTCCGTGCCGAGGTCCGCGACGACCACGAACTGCCCACCCGGGGCGATCGCCACGAAGTGCGCGTGCGGACCGTCCTGCCGACTCGCGTCCGGCCCCGAACCCGTATGCCCGAGGACCTGCACGGGGCCGTGCGCCGTGCGCACCTCGGCGGTGAACCGTCCGTCCGCATCGAGCGGCAGGACACCGAGCGTGCCCGAGGAGTAGTTCGCGACGTACAGCGTGCGCGCGTCGGGAGCGAGGAGCAGGTGGCAAGGGTCGGCGCCACCCGAGCCGACGACGGCGAGCACGGCGAGCGGGCCGGGAGCCGCGTCGTCGTGCACCGCGTCGTCGTGCACCGCGTCGACCGACGTGCGGGACGGCACCGAGAACGCGGTCACTGTTCCCGCCGTGAGCTCACCGACGGCGTAGAGCACGCGCCCCGACGGGTGCACCGCCACAAAGGAGGGCGACGGCGTGACAGCGACCAGCTCGGCGGCCCCGAAGGTCCCCGACCCGGCGTCGAGCTCGACCCGCCAGATCCCCTCGCCGAGCCCCGCGGGACTGCCCGCACCGGCCGCGGGGTACGTGCCGATCCACAGGGACGTGCGTGCGCTGGTCACGCGCGAATCCTAGGCGGGCCGGGACGACGACGCCGGACCCCGCATGCTGCGGGGCCCGGCATCGAGGTCGAGCGGGTGTGTCGGTCAGCTGGTTCCGGCGCGACGCTTGTTGATCAGGTCGAACGCGACCGCGAGCAGCAGGACGAGGCCCTTGATGGCCTTCGTCCAGGAGGGGTCGACGCTCATGATCGACAGGCCCATGTTCAGGACGCCCATGATGAGCGCACCGATCATGGCGCCGGACACCTTGCCGATGCCGCCGGTGACAGCCGTGCCACCGATGAAGCACGCCGCGATCGCGTCGAGCTCGTAGCTGTCACCCGCGGCGGCCACGGCCGCACCGGCACGCGAGGTCGTCACGATCGCCGCGACGGCAGCCAGGACGCCGATGTTCACGAAGACGCCGAAGTTGACCCGACGCGTGTTGACACCGGACATGATCGCGGCGTTGAGGTTCCCACCGATCGCGTAGATGTGCCGGCCGAAGACCGTGCGGCCGAGCACGAACGTGTACGCCACGATGAGGACGCCGACGATGATCAGGACGATCGGCATGCCGTTGCTGCCCGAGAGCAGCCACGTGAGGTAGCCGAGCAGGACCGCGAACAGGACGAGCTTGCCGACGAACGCCGCGAAGGGCTCGACCGCGAGGTCGTGCTTGCGCAGCGTCCTGCGGGCGCGAGCCTGCGAGTA
>JAYTSH010000008.1:0-8585 GCA_043745755.1 Cellulomonas sp.
CTCATCGCGACCATCGCCGCGCTGACGGTGACGGTGGCGATGCGCGTCGTCGGCCTCCTGCTCGTGAGCGCCCTGATGATCGTGCCGGTCGCGGTCGCGCAGCTGTACGCACGTTCCTTCAGCCGCACGATGGCGGTCGCCAGCGGGATCGGCGTCGCGGTGAGCATCGTCGGGCTCACCGTCACCTACTGGGAAGACTTCCCTCCCGGGGCGACGATCGTCGTCCTCGCGATCCTCGTGTACGGCGTCGCCTCGACCCTGCGACCGTTCCTGCGACGATCGCAGCCCGCAGGCGACCCGCACCCCGACGTGTCCGACGACGTGCTGATCGCGGACAGCGCGGCCGACTGACCGGCGCGGCCGGCCACGTCACCGCGTCAGGTGCGATGACCGCGGTGCCACGGTCGCTGCCCGCCCGGCCTCATCGGTCGTCGCCGTCGGTCTCGCTCGTGGCCTTGTCGATCGCACGCCCGAACCGGCGGTCGCGGTGCGCGTAGTCCTCGACCGCGCGCCACAGGTGCCGGCGGTCCACGTCCGGCCACGGCTCGTCGAGGAACACGAGCTCGGCGTACGCGGACTGCCAGATCATGAAGTTCGAGATCCGCTGCTCGCCCGACGAGCGAAGGAACAGGTCGACGTCGGGCAGCTCGGGCTCGTCGAGGTAGCGCGCGACCGTCTTCTCGGTCACCTTCTCGGGGTCGAGCCGCCCCGCCGCGACCTCCCGTGCGATCGCCTTCGCGGCGTCGGCGATCTCCGCCCTGCCGCCGTAGTTGACGCACATCGTCAGCGTGCAGGTGTCGTTGCCCGCCGTGACCCGCTCGGCCTCCTCGAGCTCGTCGATCACCGACTTCCACAGCCGAGGACGTCGCCCGGCCCAGCGCACGCGCACACCCCACGAGTTCATGAGGTCGCGGCGGCGGCGCAGCACGTCCCGGTTGAACCCCATGAGGAAGCGCACCTCCTCGGGTGAACGCTTCCAGTTCTCGGTCGAGAACGCGTACGCGGACACGTGCGTGACACCGATCTCGATGGCACCTGCGACGACATCGAGCAACGACGCCTCCCCCGCGGCGTGACCCGCGGTGCGCGGGAGCCCGCGTGCGTTGGCCCAGCGCCCGTTGCCGTCCATGACGACGGCCACGTGCTTCGGGACGAGCGAGTGCGGGATGGCGGGCGGGCGGGCACCGCTCGGGTGGGGCGGGGGTGGGACCGGCATCAGATCCTCTCGACCATCGGCAGCGAGCGCAGCTGGCGCTCGAGGTAGAACTGGCTGAAGGCGGCGACGATGCCGCTGCCCTCGCGGCGGTGGCGCTCGGCGCTCGCGTCCGCGACCGACCAGTCGCCCGAGAGCAGCGCCGCGAGCAGGTCGAACGTCTCGCGCGCGGGGGCCGTGGCTCCCGGCGGTCGACACCCGCTGCACATCGCCCCGCCCTGGGCGACCGCGAACGCACTGTGCGGGCCGGGCCTGCCGCACCGCGCGCAGTCGGTGAAGCTCGGGGCCCACCCTGCGATCGAGAGCGCGCGCATCAGGTAGGAGTCCAGGACCAGGCCCGGGGCGTGCTCACGCACCGCGAGCGACCGCACCGCGCCGATGAGCAGCCAGTACTGCTGGAGCGCCGGCTCGTGCTCGGCCTCGACGAGCCGGTCGGCCGTCTCGAGCATGACCGTCCCGGCTGTGTACAGCGCGTAGTCCTCGCACACCGGGCGACCGAACGCGCTCAACGTCTCGACCTGCGTGACGATGTCGAGGGACCGGCCCGTGCTCAGCTGGAGGTCGATGTGCATGAACGGTTCTAGCCGCGAGCCGAAGCGCGACGACGTCCGGCGCACACCCTTGCCGACGGCGCGCACCTTGCCGTGCGACCGGGACAGGAGGGTGACGATGCGGTCGGCCTCCCCCAGCTTCTGGGTGCGCAGCACGATCGCCTCGTCGCGGTAGAGGCTCACCTGTCCATTCTCTCCCGCAGCACCGACGCGGGCGGCCGTCCCGCGCCGGTCGTGGGTGACCGGCGCGGGACCGCCCGAGGCTCAGCGCAGCGCGCGGTTGACCGCCGAGATGATGGCCTTGAGCGACGCGGTGGTGATCGACGGGTCGAGCCCGACGCCCCACAGCGTCTGGTCGCCCACCGCGCACTCGACGTACGCGGCTGCCGTCGCATCACCGCCGGCCGACAGGGCGTGCTCGGCGTAGTCGAGCACCTGGACACGCACGCCTATCCCGTCGAGGGCGTTGATGAACGCGGCGATCGGCCCGTTGCCCGAGCCCTCGATCGTGCGCGGCTCGTCGTTGTCGACGAGGTCGACCGAGATGGTGTCCGGACCGTCCTCGATGCTCGCCGAGCGCGTCCCGCGCAGCGACAGCCGTCCCCACGGGGAGAGCGGACCACCCGGCTCGGCGGGAAGGTACTCGTCGTTGAAGATCCGCCACAGGTCGTCCGCCGTGACCTCCGAGCCGTGCTCGTCCGTGAAGCCCTGCACGACGCGTGAGAACTCGATCTGCAGGCGGCGCGGGAGGTCGAGGTCGCGCTCGGACTTGAGCAGGTAGGAGATCCCGCCCTTCCCGGACTGGGAGTTCACGCGGATGATCGCCTCGTAGCTGCGTCCGACGTCTTTCGGGTCGATCGGCAGGTAGGGGACGGCCCACACGACATTCTCGACCGAGGTGCCGGCGGCGGCGGCCTGCACACCGAGCGCGTCGAGGCCCTTCTTGATGGCGTCCTGGTGGGAGCCGGAGAAGGCGGTGAACACCAGGTCACCGCCGTACGGGTGGCGCTCGCCGACGGGCAGCTGCGTGCAGGCCTCGACGGTGCGGCGGATGTGGCCGATGTCGGAGAAGTCGAGCTCCGGGTCGACGCCCTGGCTGAACAGGTTCAGGCCGAGGGTCACCAGGCACACGTTGCCGGTGCGCTCGCCGTTGCCGAACAGGCAGCCCTCGATGCGGTCGGCGCCCGCGAGGTAGCCGAGCTCGGCGGCGGCGACACCCGTCCCGCGGTCGTTGTGCGGGTGCAGCGAGATGATGACGTTCTCGCGGTGGTGCAGGTGGCGACCCATCCACTCGATCGAGTCGGCGTAGACGTTGGGGGTCGCCATCTCGACCGTCGCCGGCAGGTTGATGATGACCTTGCGCTCGGGGGTCGGCTCGAGCACGTCGAGGACCGCGTTGCAGACTCGGGCGGCGAACCCGAGCTCGGTGCCGGTGTACGACTCGGGCGAGTACTCGTAGTAGACCTCGGTCCCGGGGACCGTCTCCTCATACTTCTTGCACAGGTGCGCGCCCGACGTCGCGATGTCGACGACGCCGTCCTCGTCGGTGCGGAACACGACCTCCCGCTGGAGCGTCGACGTCGAGTTGTACAGGTGCACGATGACACGCTTGGCGCCCTCGATCGCCTCGTAGGTGCGCTCGATCAGGTGCTCGCGCGACTGGGTGAGGACCTGGATCACGACGTCGTCCGGGATGCGGTGCTCCTCGATGAGCATCCGCACGAAGTCGAAGTCCGTCTGCGACGCCGACGGGAAGCCGACCTCGATCTCCTTGAACCCCATCTGCACGAGCAGCTCGAACAGCTGCAGCTTGCGGGCGGGGTTCATCGGCTCGATCAGTGCCTGGTTGCCGTCGCGCAGGTCGACCGCGCACCAGCGGGGCGCCTTCGCGACGCGCTTGCCGGGCCACGTCCGGTCCGGGAGGTCGACAGTGAACTGCTCGGCGTACGGGAGGTAGCGGTTCACCCGCATGCCGGAGGGGTGCTGGGGTGTGGCGTCGTCGTAGCTCATGAGGGGATCCTTCGCGGGGGTGGCTGTGGGGCGAGCGTCAGCCGGCACACCGAACACCGCGACGAGGATCCGGCCTAGAAGGCCTCGTCGCGGCGACGAAGGAGGAGGCGCGTACGCGTGAGCACCTCGACACTGTACCCCGCGTGCCGCGCCGGCTGGCACCCCCCGTCTCAGCACGGCCGGCTCAACCCAGTGCGACCAACCCGTTCGCGGTGCCCACGAGCAGGTGGCCGCCCTGCGCCGACATGCTTCGCGCAGCGTCGGGCAGCTCGAGCGACCAGTACGGGACGCCGTCGCGCAGGCCGAACGCCTCGAGCTGCGCCGAGCCGTCGACAGTCGTGGCCATCGCGACCACGAGCGCACCGTCGCTGAGCGGACGCCCGACGAGCGACCCGCCGACGTCCCGGCTCCACACCACGGCCCCGGTATGCATGTCGAGCGCACCGACCCGTGACCCGCGCGCCAGCACGAGCTGGCGGTCGACGGTCAGGACCGGGTCGAGCGCCGTCTCCGCGCTCCACTGCTGACGTCCCGTCGCCGCCTCGTCGCCGGCGATCGACCGGCCCTCATCGATCACCAAGACGTCCGTCGCAGAGCCGTCGTTCGCGAGCTGGTCGGCCGGGAAGCCGGGCACCGCGAACTCGGGGGCACCCGCCGCGTCGTGCAGCATGCCGGAGTGCGCGACCGACCACGTCACGAACTGGTCGCCGACCGCCGCGGTCAGCACGTAGTTGAGAGACGGCTCCGAGAAGAGGACCGTGCCGGTCGCAGCGTCGAGCACCGTCGACGTCGCACTCCTCAGCAGGACCAGGCGCGGACGGACCTCGACCCGGGCGACACCAGCGGTGGTCTGCGCCTCGCCGCTGCGGTGCTGCCAGACGACCTCGCCGGTGACGGCGCTGCGGCGTGTGATCTCCACGAAGAGGTCGGCGCCGGTCGTCGCGATCACGATGTCGTCGCCGGCGCGCGCGAGGGCGATGGGTGCGCCGGCGAAGGTCCACTGCCCGAGCACGGCACCGTCCGCCGCTCTGACGGCCACAACCTGGTGCGTCACCGGGTGGGTGCCCCGCAACGTCCCGTCGCCGTCGGTGTAGGCCGGCCTCGGGTTCGACACGACGCACACCAGCACCGCACCGACGTCGGCTCCCGTGTGCGGGCACTGCACCCCTCCGCCCTCGGTGCCCGCGAGCGCGACCGGCGCGAAGTCCATCGACCAGCGCGCGGCTCCAGTCGCCGGCTTCAGGGACGTCGCGCGCCACTCGCCCTGGCGTGGTCCGACGACAACGAGGGCTCCGGCCGCCGCGAGGACGTCGTCCTCGGCGCTCCCGCTCGCCCGCCAGAGGACCGACGGCGCGGTGCTGAGCGGGCGGATCAGGCCCGCCACGGCGGCGATCCGGTCCGAACGAGCGGCGTCCCGTCGATCCATCGCTACCGACGTCGCTGCGACGGCGAGCGCGACGACAACGGCGACGGGCCACCAGCGCCGCAGGGCCGCCCACAGACCGATCGTCGACGGCCTCTCCGAGCCGTCCGCCGCAGGTCCTGTGTGCGCAGCCGCCGGGCCGCCGGCACCGTCCTCGGCGAGCTGGACATCCTGCATCGTCCGGGTAGACCACGCTGGCCCCATCCCGTGACTCTAGGCGCGCGGGGCCGTCGCCGGGGCGCGAACTACGCGGAGACCGCAGTCGCCGAACGACACCGTCGCCCCGTCCGGGAGGCGCACGCGCTGGCCGGGACCACAGACGATCTGCGCGCCGTCGGCGAGCGTCACGAGCGTGCCATTCGTCGACCCACGGTCCGCGACCCAGACCCCGGCCGCGTCCAGCCCGACCTGCAGGTGGGTCTTGGAGACCGACAGTCCTGGGTCGTCGACACGGATCACTTGGGAGTCGTCGTCACCGCCGGGGTTGCGGCCGACGAGCAGGCTGCGCGTCACCGTCACGACCCGGCCGTCGCTCAGCTGGAGGTCGGCTGTGGCCGCGTCGGCGGTCGGCGATGCCGGGCGCTCGTCAGGCCGCAGCGGCGCGCAACGGGTCTGCTCGAGCTCGGGGTCGAGCCCGAAGGTCGTCGGCCGGACCACGGCGAGCGCGCGCGTGTCCACGTCCGGGGCGACGCCCGGTTCCGCTAGGGGCGGCATCACCAGCGCGGGCCCCCCCGTGCGCCGGTCGGACAGGAGCGCGTCGAGACGGCGCGCGGCGGCGCCACGGGCGGCCTCGGTGGCCTCGGCCGCACGAGCGTCGCGGCGGAGGACCTCGCGGCGCACGGGCTCGCCGCGCCGCTGCTCGTCGAGCGGGACGGGCTCGTCGCGGGGCTGCTCGTCGGCTCTGCGCGCCACGGCGCCGCGGGGAACGGCCACGGTCGGGACGACCGTCACGGTCACAGCTGCAGGTCCGGCGACGGCCGCCCGCCGCTGCGGCGCCGAGCCGGGAGCGCGGCGAGCCTGCGGTCGCGGCGACGGCAGGGTGCCCGTACGCAGGTCGACGACCTCGTCACCCGCCGACCGGTCGTGCCAGCCGCGGTTGCGGCCGGACCGGTCCCACAGGGGCGAGGCGAGCACGACCAGCTGGCCGACGCCGAGCACGAGCGTGCCGGCACCGACCACGAGCCCGCGCACGAAGATGCGCCGCATCCCGACCGGGCGACCGGACCGCACGTCGACGGTGCGCAGGCTCAGCAGGTACTTGCCGACGGTCCAGCCTCGCTCGCCCTGTGCCCACCACTGGAAGACCGCGAGAGCGCCGAGCATCCCCCAACCGAGCAGGAGCGTCGTCGAGTCGGCGACCGGAACCGCGGTCCCGTGCGGGGTGCCGGCGGCCGTCGCACGCACCACCGGCAGCAGCGCACCGAGCAGCAGCCCGCCGCCGCACGCGACGACCGCGACCTGGTCGATGAGGTAGGCGAGCAGGCGCCGCCCCATGGGGGCGGGTGCAGGGTGCGTCATGAGGTCGATCCCTCGTGGTGGTCGCGCTGGTGGCGGATCTGCTGACTCAAGGTCGGGGCTGGTCTCGGGACCGGCTTGGGGGCCGCTCGGTCCGATCGACGCGTGTCGATCCGGCGCTCGCGCCGACGGTGGCGCAGCGAGGCCAGCGAGACCCTGCTGCGGAGCCGCCGAGCCCACGGAACCGTTCCACGCATGGCCGCGGCCGTGACCTCGACACGCCGCCAATAGGCCGCGGCCTGCGCGTCGGACGGCAGACCCGGGCCAAAGACCGTGGCATCGGCCTCGGCGGCGAGCCTGAGGACCGCCGACGCGGCGCGTGACCCCGGCACGGCAGCGACGGCGAACGAACCCGCTAGCGCGCGGGCGCTCTCCCTGCGCGTCGCGAGGGGCGGTGCGGGGGTGCGCAGGTCGAGGGCGACGTCGAGCAGCTCGTCCCAGCCGCCCGCGACGCGGGCCACGACGTCACTGTCCCGCCGCCGCCGGCGCCGCCGCCGCCCCTTGAGCGCGACGATGAGGATCGCCGGACCTGCGAGGACCGCGAGCGGCACCGAGGCCACCCCGGCGACCGCGGCGACCTGCCGCCAGCCGGACGCGCTGGCGACTGGCTTCTTCGAGTCCTGGGCGTGCGGCTGCTCCGTGTCGTCGTTCGGCGCGGCGACCGGCTTGGGGGGCGCTGGCGGCGGTTGGACGACCTGCGGCTGAGGGTCGGCGGCCGTGGTCGACGAGTCCTGCTGGGGGGTCTGGGTGCGCGGCGGGGTCGGGTCGAAGGGAACCCAGCCGTACCCGCTGAACGCGATCTCGACCCACGCCTCGACATCGCCCGCGGTCACCCTCACGACGTCGCCCGCGCGCTGGTCGTCGGTCGGGACGAACCCGAGGACGACGCGTGCCGGCAGGCCCATCTGCCGCGCCATGAGCGCCATCGCCGACGCGTACTGCTCACCGTCACCGACCATGAGGTGCGACCCGAGCAGCGCCGCCACCCGGTCGGCTCCGTGCCCCGAGACCGAGGGGTAGTCCCCCGACTCGGTGAGCCCGTGGCTGAAGTAGCCGCCCTCGGCGAGAGCCTTCTGCAGGCTCCGAGCGATCTGCACAGGCGTCCCCGCGTTCCGGGCGACGTCGGCGGCTTTCGCATCGACGGCGTCCGGCACCCCGGACAGGGCCGGCAGGGTCACGGGAGCCGCGCCGGCCCCGCCGATCGTGGCGTCGTCGGGCACGGCGGGCACGAGGACGTCCAGGGTGTACGACAGACCCGGCGTGAGCCCGCGGGTGAGGACACCGCCGCCCGTCGCGTCGTTGAAGCGCAGGTCACCGGCAACGGCACCGTCCGCGAACGTCACCGCGGTCGCCTGACCGACGGTCGGCAGCCACACGCCCGCGAGCGCGCCGACCTCGATCCCGATCCGTGCCGTCGCGCCACGGACGTCGGTCGGGATCATGGCACCGACACGCCGGAACTCACCCGAACCTTCCGCCGAGCCGTCGCCCGCGACGTTCCACACGACGCCGTTGAACTGGTCCAGGGTTGCGAGCCGCAGCCGAGCACCTACCGGTAGGCCCGTGACCGTGAGCAGCGTCGTGTCGTCCTCCTTGACGAACTTGCGGAACGCCGAGAGCGGGCTCGGGTAGTCGCGCGGGTCGAACGGCGGTACGAGCACGTCACGGACCACGAAGCGCCCGGTCGTGCCCATCACCATCGGTGCACCCAGCACGCCACCCGTGACCGCCAGACCGGCGAGCACGACCAGGGCGACGACCCGGCGCGGACGCAACGTCCGGGCCCGCCAGGCCGCCCAGGTGAGCAGGACCACGGTCAGCGCGAGCCCTGCGACGACCGGCACGACGGTCTGCCGTGTGCCCAGGACGATCG
>JAYTSH010000009.1:0-1640 GCA_043745755.1 Cellulomonas sp.
CTCGACGAGGTCACGCGACAGGGTCGCCTGCGTCACGGACACGCCCTCCTGCGCGAGGGCGTCGGCCAGCTCGGACTGCGAGTGGACGGGCTGGCGAACGAGGACGGCAGTGATGAGTGCATGTCGCGCGGCCTTCGTCGGCGGCACCGTGCTCGCCGGCTGCGTCGGGCCTTGGCCGCCCACCGCGCTGTCGACGCTCATGACTTGTCCAAGACCCATGTCAGCAAAGCCTTCTGGGCGTGCAGCCGATTCTCCGCCTCGTCCCAGACGACCGACTGCGGGCCGTCGATGACGTCGGCGGTGATCTCCTTTCCGCGGTAGGCGGGCAGGCAGTGCAGGACGATCGCGTCCGGCGACGCCAGCGCGAGGGCCGCGGCGTCGAGGCGGAACGGGATGAACGGCAGCTCGCGCGCCTCGGCCTCGTGCTCGTGACCCATCGACACCCACGTGTCCGTTGCGACGACGTCGGCACCCGACACGGCCTCCGCGAGATCGTTCGTGACCAGGACGGACCCGCCCGTGCTCACCGCGATCCTTGTCGCGTCGGCCAGGACCGCGGCGTCCGGCAGGAAGCTCGCAGGCGTGCCGATCCGCACATTCAGGCCTGCTGTCGCGCCGCCCAGCAGGTACGAGTGCGCCATGTTGCTGGCGCCGTCCCCCACGAAGGCGAGCGTCTGCCCGGCGAGCGCAGCGACCCCGCCGCAGTGCTGCGCGATCGTGAGCAGGTCCGCCAGCACCTGGCACGGGTGGAACTCGTCGGTCAGCGCGTTGACCACGGGCACGCCGGCCTCACGCGCCATCTCCTCAAGACGCTCCTGCGCGTGGGTCCGCCAGACGATCGCCGCGACCTGTCGGCCCAGGACCCGCGCCGTGTCAGCGATCGACTCACGAACGCCGATCCTCGCCAGGTTGCCGTCGACGACCAGCGGGAACCCGCCGAGCTCGGCGACCCCCGTCGTGAACGACACCTGCGTGCGCAGCGTCGGCTTGTCGAAGATCACCGCGACGGCTCGCGGACCCGCGAGCGGCGTGCGGATGTACCGGTCGTCGCGGAAGGCGAGCGCGAGCTCGAGGACCTCGCGCTGCTCGCGCGGCGACAGCTCGTCGTCACGCAGGAAGTGGCGCACCATGTCAGCTCTCCGGTTCGAGGTCGTGCGGCAGAACCGCGAGGAACGCCGTGAACGTGGCCGCCTGTCGGGCGGTGAGGATGAACGGCGGCGCGAGGCGAAGCACGCTCGGCGTGCAGGGATTGATGATGAATCCGGCGTCGAGCGCGCGCACGGCGACCTGAGCCGCGACCGGCCGGGCCAGCTCGATCGCGATCAGCAGACCCTCACCGCGGGCCTCGACCACGAGCGGGTGCCCGAGCGCGACGACCGCCGCGCGCAGGCCCGCACCGACCTCGCGCACCTGCGCGAGCAGGCCGTCACGCTCGATGACGCCGATCGTCGCGAGGGCCGCGGCCGACGCGACCGGGTTGCCGCCGAACGTCGTGCCGTGCTGCCCGCGGCCCAGGAGGCTCGCGGCGTGCTCGCCGTAGGCGATGAGCGCGCCGATCGGGATGCCACCTCCGAGGCCCTTGGCGAGCGTGACGACGTCCGGCACGACACCGCCGCCGAGGTACGGGTGGTGGTGCGCGA
>JAYTSH010000010.1:0-3890 GCA_043745755.1 Cellulomonas sp.
GGTGCTGCTGACGCACCCCGAGGAAGGCCGGCGTCCCTGGTTCGCTCAAGGTCGTCGGCCGCATCGTCAGGTCCCAGCCGTCGCCGCGCGCCGAGGCGAATTCCGCGGCCGACCGGCGTAGTGACGTCCAGCGCAGGTCGCCCGGCCGGACGACGCCGGATGCACATCCCTGGCCGACGCCGGGTCGCGTTGGACCTGCGAACGGCACCTCGACCTGCGCAGGCACGCGACCGACGCCCGGAGCGATCACGGGCCACCCGTCCTCCCACCCGACGGGCGCCAGGAACGTCTCGCGCCCGAGGTTGTAGTGGTAGCCGCCGTACGGGCGCATGCCGAGCAGGACGGCCCACCAGCTGCCATCGGCAGCCTGCACGAGGTCGGCGTGCCCGACGCCGATGACGTCAGCCCCGCGGCCGAGGTGGCGGTGGGTGAGGATCGGGTTGCCCTTGCTGCCGACGTACGGCCCGGTCACGGAGTCGGCCCGCGCGACCGAGACGGCGTGGTGGAACTCGGTACCGCCCTCGGCTGCGAGGAGGTAGTACGTGCCGTCGACCTTGTACAGGTGCGGCCCTTCCGCCCAGACGACGTCCCGCAGCGCCCCGTTCCAGACGACATGCTCCGGGCCGACGAGCTCCTTCGTCGCCGGGTCGAGCTCGCGCACCCACACCTCGGTCTGGTCGTGCCACGCGGGCTCGCGGGCCGGCCGGGTGCCGTGCACCCAGACGCGACCGTCGGCGTCGTCGATGAAGATCGACGGGTCGATGCCGTCGGCGTCGAGCCAGACCGGGTCGGACCACGGGCCGGCCGGGTCGGTCGCCGTCATGAGGAAGTTGCCACCACGCGCCTCGTCGTGCTGGTCGACGAGGGTGCAGACCAGCCAGAACACGCCGTCGTGGTGTCGCAGCGTGGGGGCGTAGAGCCCTCCCGAAGACGCGATGCCGTCGAGGTCGAGCTGGCCGGGCCTGTCGACGACGTGGCCGATCTGCTCCCAGCTCACGAGGTCGCGGCTGTGGAAGACCGGCAGCCCGGGGAAGTACTCGAAGGTCGAGCAGGCGAGGTAGAAGTCCTCACCGACGCGGCAGATCGTCGGGTCGGGGTAGCACCCGGGGAGCAGGGGGTTGCGCGCCAGCGTCACGCGGGCACGACCTTGACCTCCACCCAGCGCGAGTCGTCGGCCGTGACCTCGTGGACCTCGCCGGTGATCGCGACGACGACACGGGCCGTCGCTGTCCCGGCGAGGTCGCGCGCCTCGGCGACCTTCCCGTTGGCGATCGCGCCACCTGTTGAGTCCTCGGTGGTCGTGACGGCACCGGAGGCGGCGGCGTGCGAGCCGACCCACACCTCGACGTCGCCGGGCTCGACGATCCGGACCAGCCGGCGGTCGGAGAACGCGAACCGCGCCGTCGGCACCGAGAACGCCACGCGCAGGGCCGCTCCCGGTGCGAGCTCGACGCGCGTGTAGCCGAGCAGCTGCACGACCGGCCGGGCGACAGTGCCCAGCACGTCGTGCCCGTAGAGCTGGACCGTGTCCGTGCCGACGACGTCGCCCGTGTTGGTCACCGTCACGGTGGCCTCGAACGTGCCGCCGGACTCGACCGACGCGTCGAGGACAAGGTCCGAGTACGCGAACGTCGTGTACGACAGCCCGAAGCCGAACGGGCGCAGCGGCGTCGAGTCGGTCGACGTCACGCCCGACGGACCGCCGAGGACGGGGTGCAGGTAGGAGTACGGCTGCGCGCCGGCCGAGCGCGGCATCGACACGGGCAGCCGGCCCGACGGGTTGACGCGTCCGGTCACGATGTCGGCGATCGCCAGCCCGCCACCCTCGCCCGGGAAGAACGCCTGCAGCACGGCGCCGGGCTTGGCGCCGGCGCCGTCGAGGGCCCAGCCGATCGCGTACGGGCGGCCGGTGAGGAGCACCATGACGACCGGGGTGCCAGTCGCGAGCAGCGCCTCGACGAGCTGGCGCTGCACCCCCGGCAGCTCGAGCGAGTCCGCGTCGTTGCCCTCGCCCACGGTGCCGCGGCCGAACAGGCCGGCCTGGTCACCCACGACGACGACGGCGACGTCGGCGTCCCGGGCGGCGGCAACGGCCTCGGCGAACCCGGACGTGTCCTCGCCCTCGACAGCGCAGCCCTCGGCGAACGTCAGCTCGGGCTGGGACGTCCCGGCCTCGCCGAACACCGCAGCCAGCGCCTCGAAGACCGTCGGGATCGCGAAGCCGATGGGGAACTCGGGGTGGTGGGCAAGCACGTGGTTGGCGAACGAGTAGCAGCCCATGAGCGCCTCCGCGCGGTCGGCGTTGGGGCCGACGACGGCGATGCGTGCCGGCGCCGTGCCCGACCGGATCAGCGGCAGCACGCCGTGGTTCGACAGCATCACGACCGACTCGTCCGCGAGCCGACGGGCCAGCTCCTGCTGCCGCGGGGAGTCGAGATCGATGTCGGTCGGCGGCTCGTCCTCGAACGCCTCGGGGTCGAGCAGACCCAGCTCCTCCTTCTGGCGGAGCGCGCGCAGGACGGCGCGGTCCACGAACGCCTCGTCGAGGTCGCCCGCGCGCACGCGGTCGGCGAGCGGGCGCAGATAGGCGTCGCCGGTGGGCAGCTCGATGTCGACGCCGGCCGTCAGCGCGAGCGCGGCGGCCTCGCCACGGTCGGCGGCGACCTGGTGCATGACCTCGAGGAACGCGATCGCGAAGTAGTCGGCGACGACGACGCCGTCGAATCCCCACTGCTGGCGCAGCAGGGTCGTGAGCAGCTCGGGGCTCGACGCGACCGGCACGCCGTCGATGTCGTTGTACGAGTTCATCACCGACCGCGCGCCGCCGTCGCGCACCGCCATCTCGAACGGCGGCAGGAAGACGTCGGCCATCTCACGCGGGCCCGCACTGACCGGCGCGTGGTTGCGGCCCGCCCGCGATCCCGAGTAGCCGACGAAGTGCTTGAGCGTGGCGTGCACGCCCGCCTCCTGCAGCCCGCGCACGTAGGCGGTGCCGATGGTGCCCACCAGGTACGGGTCCTCCCCGATGCACTCGTCGACCCGGCCCCAGCGTGGGTCCCGAATCACGTCGAGGACGGGGGCCAGGCCCTGGTGGATCCCCAGCTCCCGCATCGAGTCGCCGATCGCGCGCGCAGCCTCCTGGACCAGGTCGGGGTCGAACGACGCCCCCCAGGCCAGCGGGGTCGGATACGTGGCGGCCTGCCACGCGGCGAGGCCGGTGAGGCACTCCTCGTGGACGAGCGCGGGGATGCCGAGGCGCGTCTCCCGCTTCAGTCGGCGCTGCTCGGCCCACAGCCACGCGGCGCGCTCCGCGGGCTCCACGGGACGGGTGCCGTAGACGCGTGTGTAGTGGCCGAGCCCGTGCCGGGTGATCTCGCCGAGCCTGCCCGAGTCCTGCTGGCCGGCGGCCATCTCGGACTGCATCGGCGCGACAGTGCCGTTCTGGTCGAGCCAGTAGCCCACGAGCTGGGCCAGCTTCTCCTCGAGCGTCATCTGCGCGTGGAGGGCGCGCACGCGCTCGGAGGCGTGCGGCAGGGTGGGGGCGGCGTCGAACACGGGCAGTTCTCCTTGGTCGTGACGCACGGATGTCGAGTCCGGAGCACTGGTCCGGGCCCGACGACGGCGGTGCGCCCCGCCGTCGTCGGGCATCTGGCTCAGCCCTTGACGGCGCCGCTCAGGCCGCCGATGATCCGGCGCTCGAAGAGCGAGAAGAACACCAGGGCCGGGATCATCGACAGGGACGTGAACGCGAGCACCCGGGCGGTGTCCACGGAGTACTGCGCGGCGAACGCCTGCACGCCGAGCGGCAGGGTGTACGACCCCTCGTTGTTGAGGATGAAGAGCGGCAGCAGGTAGCTGTTCCAGCTCGCGATGAACGCCAGGATGCCGAC
>JAYTSH010000011.1:0-5909 GCA_043745755.1 Cellulomonas sp.
ATGTCACGGACTGCCGACCAGTGCTCGTCGGTCAGCGGGACCACTGTCGCCTCGGCCGCTCTCGTCACGCGACAGCCTCCACCCCGAGCTCGCTGAGCAACGTGAGTACACGGGTGCGGATCTCGTCGCGGATCGGACGGACCGCTGCGACGCCCCGGCCGGCCGGGTCCTCCAAGACCCAGTCCTCGTACCGCTTGCCCGGGTAGAACGGGCACGTGTCACCGCAGCCCATCGTGATGACGACGTCGGACGCCTTGACCGCGTCGGTCGTGAGGATCTTGGGCTCCTCGGCGCGGATGTCGATACCGACCTCGCCCATCGCCTCGACCGCAGCGGGATTGATCTGGTCGGCGGGCATGGACCCGGCCGATCGGACCTCGACGGCGCCGCCCGACAGCGCGGTCAGGAACCCCGCCGCCATCTGGGAGCGACCGGCGTTGTGCACGCAGACGAACAGCACGCTGGGCCGGGTCGTCGCGGCGTCGGCCAGCTCGGTGGTGGTGGGGCTCTCGGTCACGGGGTGCTCCTCGGGTCGGCGGACGGGTCCTCAGTGGTCGTGGGCGCGGGGGTGGGCAGGAGGTCCGCGAGCAGGGCGCGGACCCGCCGGTCGATGTCGTCGCGGATCGCAGCCACACCCTCGGGCGATGCCAGTGCCGGGTCGCCGACGACCCAGCCCTCGTACCGCGTGCCCGGCAGGACGGGGCAGGTGTCGCCGCAGCCCATCGTGATGACGACGTCAGCGGCGCGCACGGCGTCATCGGTCAGCGGCTTGGGGAAAGCCTCATCCGCATCGACGCCGAGGTCGGCGAGCAGGTGCCGCACCGTCGAGTGCACCGCGCCGGAGGGTGCCGAGCCGGCTGAGCGTGCGAGCACCGCGTCGCCCGCGTGGTGGCGCAGCAGAGCCGCGGCCAGCTGCGAGCGACCGGCGTTGGCGACGCACACGAACAGCACCTGCGGGACCCGGGCAGCTCGGTCGGCGCCTGCGCGCGCGATGTCCAGAAGGCGCTGCTCCGCGAACTGCCGGGTCGTCGGGACGAGGTGGGCTCGCAGTCCCGCGTTGCGCGCCAGGGCCGTGTACGACTCGCGGACGGTGCGCAGGACGACGTCGGCGGCGAGGTCAGGGAACGTCGCGACGAGGTCGTCGCTGACGCGACTCAAGGCCGCGTCGACGTCGCGCAGGCCGATCGGCGGGGTTCGTGCCCCGTGGCGCGCAGCCAGCGCGCTCGGTGCGAAGGACTGCAGCAACGTCGAGACGGCCTCGAGGACCTCGGGCGCGACCCGGTAGTACACCCACGTGCCGCGCCGCTCGGATGTCACGATGCCGACGTCCTTGAGGACCTTGAGGTGGTGGGACACGGTCGGCTGGGACACGTCGGCCACGCCGGCGATGTCGCACACGCACGCCTCACCCGTCGGGCTCGTCGTGATGAACGACAGCATCCGGAGGCGCAGCGGCTCGGCCAGGGCCTTGAGCATCTCCGCGACCCGCCCGGCCGCCGCGCTGCCCATGGCGTGGGCCTCGGCCGGGGGTGCGCAGCGAGTGCTGGGGACCTGCCCGACGACATCCGACGACGTCCGGGTGCTCATGCGCGGCCCTTCTCTCGCGCGGCAGGGCCGACGGACGTGGCGGCAGCGAACCACCGGCGCGCGCCGAGCCCGCGGCCGGCGACCATCGCCAGGCCGATCCACACGGGCAGCCAGCGATCGAGCGTCGACAGCCGACGCTGGTCGTGCTGCGAGGCTGCGGTGTCGACCTGGGGCACGGGACGTCCTGTCTGGTGGCTGTCGGCTGTATGTAGCAGCATCTATATTGACGTCCATCGAATCAATTTTCAACCGTGCACCGGCGACGGAAGGCCTACAGCCAGTCGCGGCGCTTGAACGAGATGTAGAGCCCCGCGGCGAGCCCGACGATGACGACGACGCTGAGGACGAAGCCCGACAGCTGCCCAAATCCCGGGTAGGGCACGTTCTGCCCGAACCACCCGGTGACCGCGGTCGGCACGGCGATGATCGCGGCCCATGCGGTGAGCTTCTTCATGACCGTGTTGAGCCGCGCGTCCTGCAGCGACAGGTTGGTCTCGAAGATCGTCGTGACCATGTCGCGCAACGACTCGGTCCATTCCGACGCGCGCAGCACGTGGTCGTAGAGGTCGTCGTACCACGGGTCCATCTCGGCCGGTGAGTCCAGGTCCTTGCGGTGGCGGACGACGGCACTGACCACCTCGCGCATCGGCAGCACGACGCGGCGCAGCTCCACAAGGTCGCGCCGGATGCGGTACGTCTGGTGCTGCAGCTCGGTGGTCGGGGCGCGATCGTCGAACAGGAGGTCCTCGAGACTTTCCATCGCCTCGTCGAGGATCTCCACGGCCTCGAAGTGACCGTCGACGACGGCGTCGAGCAACCCGTGCACGAGGGCAGCGACCCCGTAGCTGAGCAGCTCGGGGTTGTCGTCCCATCGGCCCACGACCTCGTTGATGTCGAACCCGGAGTCCTGCCGGACGGTGACGATGCCGCGAGCCAGGACGAACGCCGAGATCCGCGACACCTGCAGGGCCGGCGCGCGACCCGGCTCCGCACCGTCGCCGGCCGCGAGCCGCGTGGCGTACACGGTGAGGAACGTGTGGGTCGCGTAGCGGATCGACTTGACCCGTTCCTGTCGTGCCAGGGCGTCCTCGACGGCCTGCGGGACGAGACCGAGCTCGCGTGCCAGCTCGGCGAGATGGTCAGGGTCCGGCGCGCACAGGTCGACCCAGACGAGGCAGTCCGCCTCGCCGAGGTACTCCGAGACATCCTCGAACGGGAAGTCCTCCGCCTCGAGCACGCCGTTGCGCCACAGCCGGGTTCGGACGATCCCATCGGATGAGGTCATGGCCCCAGTCTGCCTCGGTGGGCGACCTGTTCACGCCGATCGATGTCCCGCGCCGCCCGGCCGTCACCGGCGCCCGCCGGACGGCTCAGCCGCGCGCGGCGGCGTAGCGCCGGAGGGCCTCTTCCCGCTCCTCGCCGTGGTCGACGATCGGTTCCGGATATCCGTCGTCGTACGCGCCCGCGACCTTCCACGGCTGGTGCACGCCGCGCCCGGCGACATGTCCGAGCTCGGGGACGTACCGGCGCACATAGTCGCCGAAGGGGTCGAACCTCTCCCCCTGCGCGACCGGGTTGAACACACGGAAGTACGGCGAAGCATCGGTGCCCGTCCCGGCGACCCACTGCCAGCCGTGGCTGTTCGACGCGACGTCGCCGTCACGCAGGTGCGCGAGGAAGTGCCGCGCACCGAAGGGCCACCACACGTGCAGGTCCTTGACGAGGAAGCTCGCCGTGACCATCCGCACCCTGTTGTGCATCCATCCCTCCGCCAGCAGCTGGCGCATCCCGGCATCCACGAGGGGATAGCCCGTGCGCCCTGCCTGCCAGGCCGCGAAGGCCGGGGTCGCCGGATCGTCGTACGCCATCGACCGGAGCCCCGGCCGCAGGTCGGCCCAGGCCGAGGCGGGCTGGTGCCACAGCACGTCGGCGTAGAACTCGCGCCAGCACAGCTCGTTGACATAGGCCGTCACGTCAGGCCCGCGGCCCGCGGTGACCGCAGCGAGGTCGGCGAGCATGGTGCGCGGATGGATGGCGCCGTACTTCAGGTGCACCGACATGCCCGAGGTGGCCGCCAGGTCGGGACGGTCGCGGTCGACGGCGTAGGACTCGAGCCCGGTAGCCAGGAACTCGTGCCAGCGATCCAACGCCTGGCGCTCGTCCACGGGGGACCCCCCGGTCGCCGGTCCGTCGACGCCGACGTGCACCGGCTCGGAGGCGGTACCCCGGTGCCACCTCAACCCGACGGGAGTCGCGGCGGGTCGCCTCCAGCCGTGGTCGCGCCAGGCCCGTGAGAACGGCGTGAAGACCTGGTACGGGGTCCCGCTGCCCGTGCGGATCCGTCCGGGCGTGACGGCGTACGGGCTGCCCGTCACGACGAGCGGCACGTCGGGCGCGAGTGCGACACGCACGCGCTCGTCCCGTCGGCGCCCGTACGGTGTCGTCTCCGCGGTGATGTGGACGCTCGCGGCGCGGACCTCGCGCGCCAGGGCAGGCAGGACCTCCTCGGGTCGCCCGTGGCGCACCACGAGCGCGTCGTCGAACGACTCGCGAGCGCCGCTGAGCGCCTCGTGCAGCGCGGCGAGGCGCGCGGACCCCGCGGACGCGATCAGGGTCGGGTCGACGACGAACACGGGCAGCACACCAGCGCCTCCCGCCGCGTCGTGCGCGGCAACCAGCGCGGGGTGATCGCTGCGTCGCAGGTCGCGTCGCAGCCACAGGATGGTGTTCATCCGGCGAGCCTAGGACGGCGCGCATCCTCGCCGCTGCGCGCTCGGTAGGGTCTGGAGCCAGATCGACCGGCGCTCGCCGGGTGCCGGGCCGAGAGGAGAGCTGGGGTGGACGTCGGCGTCCTGACCGTGGTGGTCGCGGCCCTGGTGGCCCTGGTGCTGCGCCGCGTCGTCATCCTCCGCCGCGACTGGCACACAGCCCGCGGCTTCGCGACCGGCTTCCTCGTCGTGTGCGTCGTCATTCTGATGACGGCGAGCGCCTTCGAGGTCAAGCACCAGTGGGTGCAGGCCCGGGCCGGTGCGCTCGTCGCGCACGCCTCGGGGGTACGGGGGGCAGACGCCGAATGCCAGCGGTTCACCCCGGAGCTGATCGACCTCAGCGCCACGTCCGGCTTCGTGTTCTCCGACAGCCAGAACGTCGCCCACCTGCGCCGCACGGTGTGCAACGACCTGTTCACCTGGTTGTTGAGCACCAAGAGGGCCCCGACCGACGGCCAGGTCCGCGCCGTGCACATCACGGTCCATGAGGCAATGCACGTGCGCGGGGAGTTCAACGAGGCGAGGGCGGAGTGCTTCGCGATGCAGGCGGACGCGGACGCCGCCCGGTTCCTCGGTGCCACTCGCGCGCAGGCGACCGCCTTGGCCCAGCGGTACTACCGCGACGTCTACCCCCGGATGCCCGCGGAGTACGTCAGTGGGGAGTGCGCCGCAGACCGCGCGCTCGACCTGACCCCGGGTGACGGTCAGTTCCCCTGATGCCAGCGCGAGACGACCCGCTGTCGCTAGCCTGGTCCCGTCTCTCAGTCCGTGACTTTCCTCACGTCAGCGCCCCGCATCGCCGATAGAGAGACCAGCGGAGCACGCGAGGTACCGCTGAGGTTGGCGGGACATGGGGAAGCGGGTGGCATCGGCTGTGCATCGGCGGGACTGGTCGTCGCTGTTCAACCGCGCCGTCGCGCGCGGATCCCGGGCCCCCGCAGGTCTGGTGATCGCCGTGCTCGTCGCGATGCTCATGGCCTCCTGGGTGCTGGTCTACACGACGGGCGGCACCCGGTCGGCTCTGCCGCACCTCTTCTACCTCCCGATCATCCTGGCCGCGCTGTCTTTCGGTCTTCGCGGGGCCGTGGCGACCGCCCTCGTGGCGACGGTCGTCTCGGGCCCGGCCATCCCCCTCGACGTCGCGACCGGTGAGCCGCAGACCGATCTCGGCTGGCTGCTCCGCGGCGCGATGTTCGTCCTGGTGGGCGCCGTCACCTCGCTCGCCCTCGTCATGCGCGAGCGCGCCGAAGCGCAGCAGCTGTCGACCGAGGTCCGCTCCGCGATGACACCGCTGGCGCATGACGATCACGCGCACGGGGCTCTGCTCCCCCTCATCGACGCGGTGATCGACGGCGGGACCTTCCACCCCGTGTTCCAGCCGATCTACGCGCTCGCGGACGGAAGGTTGGTTGCGGTCGAGGCGCTGACCCGGTTCGACGTCCTGCCGTACCGCACCCCCGACCTCTGGTTCGCCGCCGCCGCACGCGTGGGACGCGGGGTCGAGCTCGAGATCGCGGCCATCGCGGCCGCCATCGTCGCGGCGCAGGACCTGCC
>JAYTSH010000012.1:0-3841 GCA_043745755.1 Cellulomonas sp.
CCTGGGCCTGCTGACGTCGGCGCTCGGGGTCGCGAGCGTCGTGTCGGCGCGCGTCGTCTACCAGGTGCCCCACGTCGGGGAGAGCCCGTTCTCTTCCAAGCAGGGCGGCTCGACGGCCTCGCTCGTCTCGCAGACCCTCGGCGGGCTGGTGCTCGTCGCCCTCGTGCTGCCGGAGGTGGCACTAGGCATCGCGGCTGTAGTGACGGGCTCAGCGCTGCTCGGCGTGCTGGCTCTCGTCGTCGGCGTCGGTCTCGGGACGACCCTGCTCGTCGTGGGTGTGCGGCTCGGCGGCGACCTGTACGACCGACGAGCCCCGCAGCTCCTGGCGACGCTCGTCTCGTTCGCCTGAGGGCGGGCGGGCCCGTGGGCGCCCCGTAGAATTCGCGCCGTGGCACTCACCATCGGCATCGTCGGCCTGCCCAACGTCGGCAAGTCCACCCTCTTCAACGCCCTGACCCGGGCGCAGGTCCTCGCGGCGAACTATCCGTTCGCGACGATCGAGCCCAACGTGGGAGTGGTGCCGCTCCCGGACCCACGCCTGGCGGTCCTCGCCGGCATCTTCGCGAGCGAGCGCGTCCTTCCGGCGACGGTGTCGTTCGTGGACATCGCGGGCATCGTCAAGGGCGCGAGCGAGGGGGAGGGGCTCGGCAACAAGTTCCTCGCGCACATCCGTGAGGCCGAGGCGATCTGCCAGGTCACGCGCGTCTTTCAGGACCCGGACGTCGTGCACGTGGAAGGCCGGGTCGCGCCGAAGGACGACATCGAGACGGTCAACACCGAGCTCATCCTCGCGGACCTCCAGACGCTCGAGAAGGCCGTGCCGCGGCTCGAGAAGGATGTGCGTGCCAAGAAGGCCGACGCGGCGCTGCTCGAGGCCGCCCAGCAGGCGCAGGCGCTCCTCGAGACGGGCCAGACGCTGGCCCAGGGCGCAGCCGAGGCGGGCATCGACCCCGAGCAGCTCGCGCGACTGCAGCTCATGACGGCCAAGCCGTTCATCTACGTGTTCAACACGGACGACGCCGGGCTCGCCGACACCGCGATGCAGGACGATCTGCGTGCGTTCGTGGCCCCGGCCGACGCGATCTTCCTCGATGCGCAGTTCGAGTCCGAGCTCGTCGAGCTCGAGCCCGACGAGGCCGCCGAGATGCTCGCCGACAACGGTCAGGCCGAGCCCGGCCTCGACCAGCTCGCGCGCGTCGGCTTCCACACCCTGGGCCTGCAGACCTACCTGACCGCCGGGCCCAAAGAGACCCGTGCCTGGACGATCCACCAGGGCTGGACCGCTCCGCAGGCGGCCGGCGTGATCCACACCGATTTCCAGCGCGGCTTCATCAAGGCCGAGGTCATCGGGTTCGCGGACCTGGTCGCGGCCGGCTCGATCGTCGCGGCGCGCGCGGCAGGGAAGGCGCGCATCGAGGGCAAGGACTACGTGATGCACGACGGCGACGTCGTGGAGTTCCGCTTCAACGTCTGACGGACTGCGCCCCGTCGCGATCGCACGCGTCTGCACAGCTGTCAGGCCGCGCCCCGCACCAGGCAAGAAGGGCCGTCGGAGTCATGGAACCTGTTGGCATCTAGTCATCACGGTGTCATCGCGACCCGACGGGCCCGCGTGCAGGTCACCGGATGTTTCCGACATGTTGCCGCTATGGACGTCTCGTATACTGGACGCTACTGTCCAGTATCGATCATGTAACGATCCGAGGTGGTCGCCGGACTTGCATCGAATGTCCGCTCGGTGCTCGCTAACGTTGAAACCAACCTATGGCGCACACCGGTGCTGCCCCGACGTCGGCCGGATGCTCGGCCGACGATCGATCAGCCCGGTGCGTTCCGAATTCCCAGGAGGAACATTGAAGATCAGGCGAATTGGTGGCCTCACGGCCGGCCTCGCAGTCGGCGCGCTGGCGCTCGCGGCCTGCAGCGGCGGCACCACGGCATCCCCCAGCACCGCGGCGTCCACCGCGAGCACGACCAGCACCGGCATCGTGACAGCCTGGGGCAGCGAGCCGCAGAACCCGCTCATCCCGACCAACACCAACGAGGTCGGCGGTGGCAAGATCGAGGACCTGATCTTCGCGGGTCTCGTGTACTACGACGCCAAGGGCGCCCCTCACAACGACGTCGCGGACTCGATCTCGACGACCGACTCGCAGAACTACACGATCAAGATCAAGTCGGGCCAGAAGTTCACCGACGGTGAGCCGGTCACGTCGAAGAACTTCGTGGACGCCTGGCAGTACGGCGCCAAGCTCAGCAACGCCCAGCTGTCCAGCTACTTCTTCGAGAGCATCGACGGGTTCAGCTACGACGCCGACACGACGCTGACCGGCCTCGCCGTCGTCGACGACACGACCTTCACGGTCAAGCTCAAGCAGCCCGAGGCGGACTTCCCGCTGCGGCTCGGCTACTCGGCGTTCTACCCGATGCCGTCCAAGGCGCTCGTGAGCGCCGACTCCGTCAAGACCTACGGCGAGCACCCGGTCGGCAACGGCCCCTACATGCTGAAGTCGGACACGGCGTGGAACCACAACGTCGGCATCGACCTCGTCCCGAACCCGGGCTACGCGGCTGACCGCAAGGCGCAGAACGGTGGCGTGACGGTCAAGTTCTACACAACCGTCGACGCCGCCTATCAGGACCTGCTCTCCGGCCAGCTCGACGTGCTCGACAGCATCCCGACCAGCGCGTACACCACCTTCAAGACCGACCTCGGCGACCGTGCGGTCAACCAGCCCGCGGCGATCTTCCAGTCGTTCACCATCCCGCAGAACCTCGCGCACTTCACGGGCGCCGAGGGCAACCTGCGTCGCCAGGCGATCTCGATGGCGATCAACCGCAAGGAAGTCACCGACACGATCTTCCAGGGCACCCGGACGCCGGCCAGGGACTTCACGTCCCCGGTCATCGCCGGGTGGTCGGACAAGATCAAGGGTTCCGACGTGCTGAAGTACGACGCGGCCCAGGCCAAGAAGCTCTGGGCCCAGGCTGACGCCATCTCCCCGTGGTCCGGCTCGTTCACGATCGGTTACAACGCCGACGGCGGCCACCAGGCCTGGGTCGACGCGGTGACGAACAGCATCAAGAACGCCCTCGGCATCGACGCGGCCGGTCAGAGCTACCCGACGTTCAAGGCTCTGCGCGCCGACGTCACCAAGCGCGTCATCAAGGGCGCGTTCCGGAGCGGTTGGCAGGCGGACTACCCGTCGCTGTTCAACTTCCTCGGCCCGCTCTACGGCACAGGTGCCGGCTCGAACGACGGCGACTACACGAACCCGAAGGTCGATGACCTGCTGAAGCAGGGCCAGGCCTCCAGCTCGGTCGACGCCGCGAACAAGGTCTTCGACAAGGTCCAGGAGACCCTGTTCCAGGATCTCCCGGCCATCCCCCTGTGGTACTCGAACGTGACCGGCGGTTCCGCCACGACGGTCAGCAACGTCGAGTTCGGGTGGAACAGCGTCCCGCTGCTCTACCAGGTCCACAAGAACTGACCGTGCAGTGACGAGTTGGGGTGGGGACCCGCGGGTCCCCACCCCTTCTCATGTCCCGAGTCGTCGTCCGCCGTCGGCTCAGACTAAAGTGGCCCGCCGTCGCCTCTTGTCGGCGCGCCCCCATCCATTCGAGGAGGAGACCTGATGGCCTGGTACGTCGGGCGCAGGCTCTTGCAGATGGTCCCGGTCTTCTTCGGGGCGACGCTGCTCATCTACTTCATGGTCTTCGCGCTGCCTGGCGACCCGATCGTCGCGCTCGGCGGGGACCGCGGTCTGAACCCCGCTGTCGTCGAGCAGCTCCGGGCGCACTACCACCTGGACCAACCGTTCCTGACGCAGTACGTGCTCTT
>JAYTSH010000013.1:0-1705 GCA_043745755.1 Cellulomonas sp.
ATGCGTCCCGTGAGCACTCCGTCCACGACCTCGAGGCCGTTGGCGCGGTAGCGCGTGATGTCCAGCCGAGCCGCGAGGGGTCCGACGACCTCCCGGAAGCCGCCCGAGACGAGCGCGACGGGCCAGCCGCGCGCCGCCAGCTCAGCGAGCAGCTCGGCGGCACCCGGCGTCAGGCTGACCTCGGCCAGCACGTCCGCGAAGACGCTCGCCGGCAGGCCTGCCAGCGTCGCGACCCGGGCGTGCAGCGACGCAGCGAAGTCCAGCTCGCCCCGCATCGCGCGCTCGGTGATGTCTGCGACCTCCCCGCGAGACCCGGCGTGCGCGGCGAGGAGCTCGATCACCTCAGCCGTGATGAGGGTCGAGTCGACGTCCAGCACGACGAGTCGGCGGTCGTCCAGCGCACGGGGCAAGGGGTTCACGGGGGTGAGAATAGTGCTCCGGCGCGAAGAGCGCGGCGGGTGCTCAGGGTTCTATGACCGTGCCCTTGGGGACGACGGTGATCCCCGAGTCCGTCACCGTGAAGCCCCGCGCGAGGTCGCGCTCGCGGTCGAGACCGACGCTCGCCCGCTCGGGGACGATGACGTTCTTGTCGAGGATCGCGCGGTGCACCTGCGCATAGCGGTTCACCTGGACGCCGTCCATGAGGACCGAGTCGGTGACCTGCGCCCACGAGTGCAGGTACGTCCCGGGGGACAGGATCGAGCCTGAGACGGTCGCGCCGGAGACCAGCACGCCGGGGGAGACGATCGAGTCGGCTGCGTGGCCGAGGCGCCCGGCTCCGGCGTGAACGAACTTGGCGGGCGGCAGACCGGTGTAGCCCGTGTACACCGGCCACTCGTCGTTGTAGAGGTTGAAGACCGGCTCGATCGAGATGAGGTCCTGGTTCGCGTCGAAGTACGAGTCGATCGTGCCGACGTCGCGCCAGTAGTCGCGGTCACGGGGCGTCGACCCGGGAACGTCGTTGCGGATGAAGTCGTAGACCGCCGCGGTGCCTCGCTCGACGAACGCGGGTACGAGGTCGCCGCCCATGTCGTGCCGGGACGTCGGGTTCTCGGCGTCGCGCGTGACGGCGTCGACGAGCGCGTCGGTGTTGATGACGTAGTTGCCCATCGAGGCGAGGATCTCGCCCGGCGAGTCCGCGAGGCCCACAGGGTCGGTCGGCTTCTCGCGGAACGCAGCGATGCGGGTCGGCTCGCCCGGGACCGTCTCGATCACGCCGAACTGGTCGGCCATCTCGATCGGCTGCCGGATGCCGGCCACCGTGAGCTCGGCGCCCGTCTCGACGTGCTGGTCGACCATCTGGGAGAAGTCCATGCGGTAGACGTGGTCGGCACCGACGACGACGACGATGTCGGGCCGCTCGTCGTCGATGATGTTCAGGCACTGGTAGATCGCGTCCGCGCTGCCCAGGTACCAGTGCTTGCCGACCCGCTGCTGCGCGGGCACCGGTGCGACGTAGTTGCCGAGCAGCGTCGACATGCGCCACGTCTTGGAGACGTGCCGGTCGAGGCTGTGCGACTTGTACTGCGTGAGCACGATGATGTGCAGGTACCGGGAGTTGACGAGGTTCGACAGGGCGAAGTCCACCAACCGGTAGATCCCACCGAACGGCACCGCGGGCTTGGCCCGGTGCGCCGTGAGCGGCATGAGCCGCTTGCCTTCCCCACCTGCGAGGACGATTGCCAGGACGTGCGGCGCTGCCATG
>JAYTSH010000014.1:0-2536 GCA_043745755.1 Cellulomonas sp.
GTAGAACGCCGCCGGGTGGTGCACCTTGAGCCAGGCGCTCGCATAGACGAGGTAGGCGAACGAGTAGGCGTGCGACTCGGGGAACCCGAAGTCTGCGAACGCCTTGAGCTTGTCGAAGATCCGCTCGCCGACCTCGGCCGTGATGCCGTTGGCCGCCATCCCCTCGAGCAGCCGCGCGTGCAACGCCTCCATGCGCTCGGTCGAGCGCTTGGACCCCATCGCGCGGCGCAGCTGGTCGGCCTCCGTCGGGGTGAAGTCGGCGACGTCGATCGCCATCTGCATGAGCTGCTCCTGGAAAAGCGGCACGCCGAGGGTCTTCGCGAGCGACTTCTCGAGCTTCGGGTGCAGGTACGTGACCGGCTCCCGGCCGTGGACACGGTTGATGTACGGGTGCACCGACCCGCCCTGGATCGGCCCCGGCCGGATGAGCGCGACCTCGACGACGATGTCGTAGAAGCGGCGGGGCTCCAGGCGCGGCAGCGTCCCCATCTGGGCCCGCGACTCGACCTGGAACACCCCGACCGTGTCCGCCGCGCACAGCAGGTCGTAGACGAGCGGGTCCTCGTACGGCAGCCCGTGCAGGCCGAGGCTCACCCCCTCGTGCTCGCGCACCACGTCGAACGCGATCCTCAGCGCCGTGAGCATGCCGAGCCCGAGCAGGTCGAACTTCACGAGACCTGCATCGGCACAGTCCTCCTTGTCCCACTGCAGCACGGTGCGGCCCGGCATCCGGGCCCACTCGACCGGGCACACCTCGATGACCGGCCGGTCGCACATGACCACGCCGCCCGAGTGGATGCCGAGATGACGCGGCAGCCGCAGGAACCGTTGCGCGAGGTCGAGCACGGGCGCCGGGATCTCGTCGAGGTCGTGCGCGGGCGGCTCGGGTGCCGCCCCCCACATCGCGTCCCGGTGCTTGGCTCGCTCCTCCCGGCCCGTCGCCGCGTCCCGGCCGGTGGCTGCGTCCCGCCCCTCCGCGGTGACGGGGTCCGGTCCGAGCAGGCTCCCCCACCGGTCGATCGACTTGCTCCAGGCGTCCTGCTGCCCGACGTCGTGACCCAGCGCCCGGGCGGCGTCCCGGACCGCCGAGCGGGGCCGGTAGGAGATGACGTTCGCGACCTGCGCAGCGTGTGTACGACCGTGCGTCGCGTAGACGTACTGGATGACCTCCTCGCGCCGCTCGGACTCGATGTCGACGTCGATGTCGGGCGGGCCGTCCCGCTCGGGGGCGAGGAAGCGCTCGAAGAGCAGCCCGTGCTTGACCGCGTCGACCGCCGTGACGCGCAGCGCGTAGCAGACCGCCGAGTTCGCGGCCGAGCCGCGGCCCTGCGCGAGGATCCCGTTCCGACGGCAGAAGTCGACGAGGTCGTAGACAACGAGGAAATACCCCGGGAAGCCGAGGTCCTCGATGATGCGCAGCTCGTGCGCGAGCTGCACGTACGCGCCCCGGACCAGCTCGGCCTCGGGCGGTCCATAGATCTCCAGGGCGCCGCGCCGGACCAGCTCACGGAGCCAGGTGGCCTCGGTGTGCCCCGCCGGGACCGGGTACGGCGGGAGCTTCGGGGCCACGAGCGCGAGGTCGAACGCGCACTCGACCCCCAGCTCCGCGGCCGTCACGACCGCCTCGGGGTGCCGACGGTGGAGAGCCAGCATCTCGGTCGGCGAGCGCAGGTGTGCCGTCGGGGCGCCGGGCAGCCAGCCGTCGAGGTCCTCGAGCGACGAACGGGCCCGCACCGCCGCGAGCGCAGCCGCGAGGTCGGCGTCGCGTGGCGTCGCGTAGTGGACGTTGCCCGTCGCGACGAGCGGGAGCCCTGTCGCGACCGCGAGGGCTGCGAGGGCGTCGTTGCGCTCGCCGTCGAACGGGTCGCCCGACTCCGTGACCTCGACCGCGAGGTTGTCCCGGCCGAACAACGCGGCGAGCCGGTCGAGCTCGCCGCGCGCCGCGACGAAACCCTCGGGCGTGACGGGGGCGCCGGTGGGTGACCCGCCCGCGAGCGCACGTCGCACCGCACCCTTGCGGCAGCCCGTGAGCACGAGCCACTGCCCGGCCGCCTGCTCGGCGAGCTCCTCCAGGCGGTAGCGCGCGGCGCCCTTGGTCCCGGTCGCGAGGTGCGCCGTCGCGATCGCGCTCGACAGCGCGCGGTAGCCGTCGGGTCCACGCGCGAGGACGAGCAGATGCGTGGCTCTCGGGTCCGGCACGCCTGTCGGGGCATCCAGCACGTCGGGACCGGGGCGCACCGACCCACCAGCCAGGGTCGCGCCGGAGGTCGCACCTGAGGTGGGTGGCCCGAGGCGTCCGGGCGCGGGCAGGTGCAGCTCCGCACCGAACACGGTGGGGAGCTCGACCGCCCGAGCCGCCTCGGCGAACCGGACGACGCCGTACAGCCCGTCGTGGTCAGTCACTGCGAGCGCGGCGAGGCCGAGCCTGGCCGCCTCGGCCGCCAGCTCCTCGGGGTGGCTCGCTCCGTCGAGGAAGCTGAACGCCGAGTGGGCGTGCAGCTCCGCATACCGCGGCGCCGAGGACGAGCCCATGCGT
>JAYTSH010000015.1:0-7002 GCA_043745755.1 Cellulomonas sp.
GCTCGAGGCGCGGACCCTCGCACGGCTCGCGGCGGCGCATGCGGGCGACGGTCCGGGTCAGGTCGTCGGGTTCGGCCTGAGCAACGACGAACGCCGTGGTGAGACGTCCGAGTTCGCGGCGGCGTTCGCGGTCGCCCGGCGTGCGGGGCTCGCGCTCGTGCCGCACGGCGGCGAGCTGCTCGGGCCGGCCCACATCGACGCCGTGCTCGATCATCTCGCCCCGGACCGCCTCGGTCACGGAGTTCGCGCTGCGGAAGACCCTGCGGTCCTCGCGCGCATCGTCGACCGCGGTGTCGCCCTCGAGGTCTGCCCCGCCTCCAACGTGTCGCTGGGCGTGTACCGGCACGCGTCGGACGTCCCGCTCCGCACGCTCGTCGAGTCCGGCGCGACGGTCGCGCTCGGCGCCGACGACCCGTTGCTGTTCGGCTCGCGGCTCGTCGCGCAGTACGAGACCGCTCGCGAGGTGCACGGGTTCGACGACGGCGAGCTCGCCGAGCTGGCGCGCGGGTCGATCCGAGCGAGCCGCGCCTCGGACGGGGCGCGGGCCCGTCTGCTCGCAGGCGTCGACGCGTGGCTGGCCGCGCCCGCCTGACGCTGCGCGCCGTGGCTGCGAGACCCGCACCCGCTTGACATCGAGACGCCGAGACGATTGTATCAATGTACTAACTCATTGACTCACTGATCGGAGCCTGCCATGTCGGTGCCGTACGTCGCCCTCCTCGTCATGCTGCTGCTCGCCCTCGCGGTCGCCGCCGTCGTCGTGATCGCCCTGGCGCACCGGCTGAGCCGACGCGAGCGGACCGCCTTCCCCAGCTCCGCCCTCGTGGCCGCGGGGCGTCACGCCGGGGGCATCGACGCGCTGGCCTGGGTCGGCCTCGTGGCGGCCGTCGTCGTGATCCAGGTGTCTGCGCCCTCCCTCACCAGCGGGCTCGGCACGGGCGTGCTCATCGGCCTGACTCCGGCTCTCGCGGGGGCGACCTTCCTGGCCGTGCAGGCCTTCGGCGAGCTCACGTGGCCGCGGCCGAGCGGGCCGGTGCGGCGCGCGCCGCTCACGCCGCGAACCGTGCGCACCATCGCACCCGTCGGGCTGCGACGCCTCACCTGGGTGTGGGCCGGCGGTCTCGCCCTCGTGCTCGTCGCGTGCGGCCTCGCCTCCGGCACCGGTCGCGACATCGAGCGCGTGTGGGACGCATCGTCATCGGGTGCCGCCGGTCCGTTCCCGGGCTGGTTCTACGGCGGCCCGCTCCTCGCCGCGACCGCAGTCGTCGTGGCGGCGACCGAGATCGTCCTCCGGCTCGTCGCACGACGCCCGGCCGTCGTCGACACGGCGCCCGCCGACGACCTCGCCCTGCGCACCCTGTCGTCCCTGCGAGTCCTCCGAGGCACCCAGCTCGTGCTCGCGTGGGCCCTGGCGGGCGTCCTGCTCGTCGCCGGGAGCGCCCTGCGCAACGTCGGGACCATCGAGGTCGACGGGATCGTCCGCACGAGCGTCGGCCTTGTCGGCGGCGGCACGACCCTGCTTGTCCTCGGCCTCGCGGTCGCGCTCGCCGGCCCGGTGACGATCCTGTTCACCGGGGTCGCGGCGTCGGCACGGAGCGCCGCAGCGGTGGGCCGCGCGCTGCCTGCGGCGAGCGATCCGGTCAGCTCATGAGCCTCCTGCTCGAGGTCGACGTCGCGTCGAGCGTCCCCGTGTTCGAGCAGGTCCGCCTGCAGGTGGTCGCGCACGTCGCGGCCGGACGGCTGACACCCGGTGATCACTTGCCCACGATCCGCGCGCTCGCCACCGACCTCGGGGTCGCCACGGGGACCGTCGCGCGCGCCTACCGCGAGCTCGAGGCCGCGGGCGTCGTCACGACCCGGCGCCGGGCAGGGACGACTGTGGCCCCCGGCGTCGCGTCGGCCGATGCGGCAGGCCAGCACGCCGCGCGGGTGTACGTCGACACGGCACGGGCTGCTGGCCTGTCCGACGAGACGGCCCTCGCACTCGTTCGCGGCGCCCTCATGCGACGCGAGCCGGGGACCGACGCTCAGGTGTCCCGCGAGAGTCCGACAGGGTCGACGACCCAGGCCTCCTCGAGGAACGCCACGAACCCGATGACCGCCGGCGCGGCCACGCCGTAGCCGGCGTCCTGGGAGAGCAGCACCTGCTCGACGCCGGCGAGCGCGCCCGTGACCGGGTCGACAAGCAGGATGGTGCGGACTGGGGCCTTGACGTCCACGGCCGTCGTCAGGGCGATGTCGTCTCGCCCGGCCCGGTCGGTCACGCGACCGAGGGTGACGATCGTCGGATCTGCGGCGAGCAGCGACCACACCACCGCGTCGACCCGACCGCCGACCACCGCGTCGTCATGGATCCGGGCGACCCCGTCGAGCAGGCACGGAGCGGCTGGCTGGTCCGGTGCGACGCAACCCGCCCGCTCGAGGAGGGTCGCGCGCAGTGCGTCGGGCCCGACGGTCGCCAGCGCCGCGACACCGGGAGCGCCGCTCGAGCCGGGACCGAACTGTTCGATCCCGACCCCCAGGCTCCCGTCAGCTGACGGGTCCTGGGGAGGCAGGGTGAACGTCCCGTCGAGCAGGAGCGGCGCGCCCGACCGCGTCGACCGGCGAAATGAGCCGTCCGGCGAGACCCAGCTCAGGACCGCGCTCGGAACCACAGCGGCGCCGCTCTCGTCACCGCCCTGCACCGAGACGAAGGTCCACCGCTCCGACCGCACGTACTGCAGGTGTCCCGTGCGGAGGGCCTCGACTCGCGCTGAGGCCACGGTTGCGAGCCCGGAGAGGACCGGCGCCGCGGCGGCGCCGACGGCAGTCGCGATGTCACCGTCTGCCACGAGGTCGTAGCGCAGCGGGGGCGGCATCGTGGCGACGGCGGCCGGGGCAGCGGGGTTCACGACGATCCCGATCGCGACGAGGATGCACGCGGCCATCGCACCCAGACCGATCCGACGCTGGGTGCGGTACCGGGCGGCTCCGCCGCGCGCGGCGGCCCGCACGTCGCCGGGGATCCGCGCCGACGCCGGGTCCGGCGCTGTCGCGATGATCCGCGCGAGGGCCCGCCGCCCCGCTGCGCGCTCATGGTTGCCCTCGACGACTCGCTCGGGAACGGGGTTGGTCCCGTCGAGCAGGCGTCGGACCCGGCGGAGCTCGGCGTCGTTCATCGTCGCGGCGCAGCTGCCGGGAGATCCCGGCCGTCGGTGTCAGGACCGCCCGAGCTGCTCCCCGAGTCGCTCGGGCGGGGCGCCTCGATGCCGTCGTCGTCCGCCTCCGGGTCGCCGGCGCGCATGAGCAGCTCGAGCCGGCGTCGAGCTCGGTGCAGCCGCATCGCGGCTGCGGTCGACGAGCAGCCGAGGACGCGGGACAGCCCGGTCAGGTCGAGACCCTCCCAGGCGACGAGCTGGAGGATCTCCTGGTCGCGGGGGGCGAGCCGGCGCATCGCGGTCGAGGCGGCCATGCGGTCGACGACGATCGAGGCGGGGTCGAGCTCGACCATCGGGACGCCGGCGGCGAGACCGGCGCGGATCCGGACGTCGAGATGGGTGGCCCGCAGGCGGGCGCGCTGCGAGTTCGCGAGGAGGTTGCGGGCGACGACGACCAACCAGGCGCACCGGCCGTCGCGGTCAGCCGGCAGGACGTCGCCGCGGTTCCAGGCGATCGCGAGCGCCTGCGCCGCGATGTCCTCGGCGACGTGCCAGTCCGTGCGCCGCGCTGCATAGCCGAGCACGACGGGGTACAGGTCGGCGAACATCGCTGCGAACTGGTCCTCGTCCACGCCCCGCCTCCCCGTCGAGTCGAGTCTAGGGGGCACGGTTCGCAGAGCACTCGGGGCTGGCAGAGGGGACATGGGTCGCTAACAGCTCGTGGTCGTGGTGCTCTGGTACAGCGACCGGGCTGCGCTCAACCAGCCCGACACCGCGGGGTTCGACGTCGCCGGCAGGGCGCAGGTGCTGTGACCGCCGCCGCCGACCGTCTCGTAGAACGTCGCCCGCTTCTCGTACCGGTTCGCGTACGAGCCGATCGAGAACGACGGCAGCGGGATGTACTGCCCGGGCAACCTGTACTGCACGAGGGTTCCCGCGTAGAACGGTGAGCTCCAGAGGCACGTGTAGCCCGAGCGGCAGTCGCTGATCGACAACGTCCCGACCTCGGCGGTCGTGACGAGGATGGCACCGTCGCTCTGGCTTGTCGTGGTGACGACCCGCTCCACCGGCGGAGCGGTCGGGGACTCGACGTCGCCAGCGACCGACGGTGATGCGACGACGACGGTGGCGAGGCCTAGCGCCGCCACCGACACCGCCACCGCGGCGCGCCGGGCGGCCGAGGTGCGCGCGGCGATCCGCGAGAGGTGTCCCATACCTCTTCATGTCCGGCACGGACCGTGATTCACCGTGGCCGCGTGTGACCTGCGCCACACCGGTCGCCGGCGCACGGCCCGTCAGAGCGTTGCGCCGACCAGCACCGGCTCGGGCTCGAGCGTGATCCCGAACCGCGCGGACACCCCGTCCCGGATCGTGCGCGCGAGCGTCAAGACGTCCTGGGCCCGCGCACCCCCGCGGTTCGTGAGCGCGAGCGTGTGCTTGGTCGACACCGCGGCGGGCCCCGGCAGGCCGAACCCGCGACCGAAGCCGGCGCTTTCGATGAGCCAGGCCGCACTCGTCTTGACCATGTCGTCGCCCGCAGGGTAGCGCGGCGCGTCGTCGGGCAAGAGGGCGGCGTCCGCCGAGGTGAGCACAGGGTTCGTGAAGAACGAGCCCGCACTCGAGGTGTCCGGGTCAGTCGGGTCGAGAACCATGCCCTTGCCCGCACGCAGCGCGAGCACCGCGGCGCGCACGTCGGCCAGCGGCGCCCGCTCGCCGACCGCGATGTCGAGAACCCTGGCCAGCTCGGCGTACGCGATCGGCGCCGAGAGCGGGCCGACGCGCAGCTGCAGCGTCACCTCGAGCACGACGTGGCGCGGCGTCGGCGACCACGGCGAGCGCGGGTCGGTGGCGTCGAGCTGCATCGAGCGCTTGAGCAGCGAAGTGCGATACCCGAACGCGAGCTCTCCGAACGCGAGCGTCCGCACCCGCCCGCGCGCCCGGTCCCACGTCCGCACCGTCGCGATCGACTGCGCGACGTCCTGGCCGTAGGCGCCCACGTTCTGCACCGGGGTCGCGCCCGTCGACCCGGGGATGCCCGACAGTGCCTCGACCCCGTACAGCCGCGTCCCGACGGCGTGCGCGACGACGTCGTCCCACGGGGTCCCCGCCGGCACCACGACGGTCACGCCCGCGCACGCCGAGTGGTCCGGGGTCGTCACGCCGTGACGCAGGTCGCGGACGACGACACCGTCGAAGCCCGCGTCGGACACGAGGACGTTCGAGCCGCCACCAAGCACGAGCAACGGCTCGCCCGCGTCGTCGGCCGACCGGACCGCCTCGATGAGGTCGGCCTCGCTCGACGTCTCCACGTACCGCCCCGCCGGTCCGCCGACCCGCAGGGTCGTGAGCTCCGCGAGCGTCGGGGTCCGGGTCGAGGTCGTCACTGCGTCAGGTTAGCCCGCACGGGTGCGGCCGCCCGGATCACGCCGAGGCCGATGACGACCGGGATCGCGATCGCGAGCAGGGCGTGGCGGTAGCCCACGTGCTGCGCGAGCATCCCCAGCAGGGGCGGTCCCGCGAGGAACGCCGAGTAGCCGATGGTCGAGACGACGCTCACTCGGGCCGCGGCGCGCAGCGGGTCGTCGCTCGCCGCACTCATCCCGACCGGGAAGCCGAGCGCGGCGCCCATCCCCCACAGCACCACGCCGACGAGCGCGAGCCACATCATGTCCTCGCTGACCAGGGCGAACAGCAGGAGCCCAGCCAGCGCCAGACCCGAGCACAGACGCAGGACGACGACGCGCCCGTACCGGTCGAGCAGCCTCGTCCCGAGGAACCGCATCGCGGTCATGGCCGTCACGAACAGTCCGAACGTGAGCGCTCCGACGGCGTTGTCCTTGCCGAAGCCGTCGACGACAGCCAGCGCGACCCAGTCGTTGGCGGACCCCTCGGTCAGCGCCGCGGCCAGCACCACGAGCCCGATGAGCAGCGTGCGGCCCTCGAGCCACGCGCCGAACGCGCGGCGCAGGCGGCCCTCGGACGGCGCGTGGAGGGTCGGATCGCCCTCGTGCGTCGGCGCGCCATGACCGGTCGGCGTCGGGAGGAACTGCCGCACGGCCCACACCACACCGAGCGTGGTCAGGACCAGCACGACGGGCAGGTGCACGACGACGGGCACCCGCAGCCACGCGGCGACGGCCGCGACGCCCGCCGCGGCCGCCGTTCCGACCGAGAACCCGGCGTGGTACCGCGGCATGACCGTGCGGCCCAGGCGCTGCTCGACAAACGCGCCCTCGAGGTTCATCGCCGCGTCCCAGACCCCGGTCCCCACCCCGTACATCACCAGGCCGATCCCGACGACGACGACCTGCCCGGTCGCGACGCCGACTGACGCGAGCGTGAGTCCCGAGGCGTTGAGGATCGCGAACCCCAGCACCGTCCGAGGGGCGCCAAGGCGCGTCACGAGCAGGCCCGAGAGCGGGAGCGCCAGGAGCGAGCCGATCGAGCCGATGAGCAGCAGGACCCCGATGCGGCTCGGCGTCAGGCCGAGACCGTCCCGCACGGCGGGCAGGCGCGCTGCCCAGCTCGAGAAGTTGAAGCCGTTGAGCACGAAGACGGCGAACACGGCGCGCGAGGCGGCCCGCACCGCCGGATCCGTCGTGGACCGCTCCGACGCCCTGGCCGGTGCCGCGGTCATGACCGGCCCGCCAGGCTCGGCACGGCTTCGGTCCGGGGCAGCGGCACCGGCAGCGGCAGCGGTTCGGCGGTCACATCGTTGAGTGTGCCCCGTTCCGGGCGGCCGACGGAGCGCGCGAGCAGCACGCTCACGACCATCGCTGCTGTGATGAGCAGGAGCGCATGGCGGATCCCGATCGACTCAGCGACGAGACCGAGCAGCGGGGGCGCCGCCAGCGAGGCCAGGGAC
>JAYTSH010000016.1:0-1990 GCA_043745755.1 Cellulomonas sp.
CGGATCCGGCAAGACGACCGTCGGCCGCACGGTCGTCGGGCTCGTGCCCGCTGCCGTCGGAAGCATCGAGGTCTTCGGGACGGACCTGCGGACAGCGTCACCCGCCACGCTGCGGGCGCTGCGCCGACGCTTCGGCTTCGTGTTCCAAGACCCGGCAGCGTCGCTCAACCCGCGCGCGAGCGTCGGCGCATGCATCTCCGAACCGCTGTCGGTCCACGCCGTCGGGAACGACGCCTCGCGTCACCGTCGCGTCGCCGAGCTGCTCGAGGCTGTCGAGCTGCCCGCGGCGTACGCGACGCGCTACCCGCACGAGCTGTCGGGCGGGCAGCGCCAGCGAGTGAGCCTTGCGCGGGCGCTCGTGCTCGCACCGGACCTGCTGATCGCCGACGAGCCGACCAGCGCGCTCGACGTCTCGGTCCAGGCCACCGTGCTCGCGCTCTTCCAACGTCTGCAGGCCGAGATGGGCTTCGCATGCCTGTTCATCAGCCACGACCTGGCCGTGATCGACCTGGTCGCAGACGACGTCGCAGTGATGAGCGGGGGCAAGCTGGTCGAGATCGGCTCGACCGCCGAGGTGCTCCGCGCACCCGCGCACCCCTACACCCGGGCTCTCCTCGCCGCCGTTCCGGTGCCCGATCCGGCCGAGCAGCGCGAGCGGCGCCGTGCGGCGGGCAACCTCGCCTGAGTCCTCCCGTTCGGGCGCTCGCTCGGCCCTGCCCGGGGGCCACGTACAGTTGACGTGGCAAACCCGCGGGAGATCGGCGTCACCGAGCCGCCCACGACGGCATCACGGCAGGACGGCAGGTCTCATGACGGCAACCCAGACCGACGACCTTGCGGCGCAGGCACCCGACGAGGGTGTCGACCCCGCGGACCTCGCGGTCTTCCTCCGAGTGATCGACAAGGTCGGACAGCTCCCATCCGACCACCCCCAGCTCGCCGTCGCACGTCGCGCCACGTCACAGCTGTTCAAGTCCGCGAAGCGGCAGCGCCGGACCGAACGTCGCGACACGATCAATACTGCCGACCGCGCCGTCGTGCACGCCACGGCGACCGGCAGCCCTGGCCGGATCGACGACGAGACGCAGGGCCTCACCCTCGTCGCCACCGCGCCGGGCGCCACCGCGGGCACGCTGCTCACGCCGCGGCCGTGCTACATCTGCAAGGAGCTCTACACCCGCGTCGACGCGTTCTACCACCAGCTGTGCCCGTCGTGCGCGGCGCTCAACCGCGCGAAGCGGGACGCGCGCACCGACCTGACGGGGAAGCGCGCGCTCCTCACGGGCGGCCGGGCGAAGATCGGCATGTACATCGCGCTGCGGCTGCTCCGGGACGGTGCGCACACGACGATCACCACCCGGTTCCCCCGCGACGCCGCACGCCGGTTCGCCGCGATGCCCGACAGCGAGCAGTGGCTCGACCGCCTGACCATCGTCGGGATCGACCTGCGTGACCCGGCTGCCGTCGTGGCGCTGGCCGACGCGGTGGCCGAGGCCGGCCCGCTCGACATCCTCATCAACAACGCCGCGCAGACCGTGCGTCGCTCCCCCGGCTCGTATGCCCCTCTCGTCGACGCCGAGCTGCGGCCGTTGCCGGACGGTCCGTCGCCCAAGGTCATCACGCTCGGCCACTCGTCCGATGCCCACCCGCGGGCGCTCGCCGGCTCGGTCTCGGAGCTGACGAGCCCGACGTTCGGGCCTGGCTCCGACATCTCCCAGCTCGCGCTCACGGCCGACTCAGCCTCGCTCGAGCGCCTGCTCGCGGGCACGGCGATCGACGCCGGCGGCCTCGTGCCCGACACGGCCGACTCCAACAGCTGGGTCGCGACCGTCGAGCAGGTCGACGCGATGGAGCTGCTCGAGGTCCAGCTCTGCAACCAGACCGCGCCGTTCATCCTGGTCAGCCGCCTGCGTCGGGCCATGGCCGCGTCGAGCGGGCGGCGGGCGTACATCGTCAACGTCTCGGCGATGGAGGGGGTCTTCGGCCGCGG
>JAYTSH010000017.1:0-1554 GCA_043745755.1 Cellulomonas sp.
CCGACGTAGTGCACGGCGACGACGTCCAGGGAGTCGTCGTAGCGGAAGCGGAACTTCAGCCGGATCGCGAAGAGGCAGACGACACCCGCGGCAGCGCCGACCAGGATCGCCGGGATGGGCGAGAGGAAGCCTGCGCCCGGCGTGATGGCCACGAGGCCCGCCACGGCACCGGTGGCACCGCCGAGCGTCGTCGCCTTGCCTGTGAGCCGTTTCTCGAGCGCGAGCCAGCCGATCATGCCGCCCACGCCCGACAGGTGCGTCGCGAGTGCGGCGCTCGCGGCGAGGTTCCCCGCGGTGAGCGCCGACCCGGCGTTGAACCCGATCCAGCCGAACCAGAGCAGGCCCGCGCCGAGCAGGGTCAACGGCAGGTTGTGCGGCGCCATCATCTCGCGCGGCCAGCCGCGGCGCGGGCCGAGGACGAGGACGAGAGCGAGCGCCGACGCCCCGGAGCAGACCTCGACGACAGTCCCGCCGGCGAAGTCGAGCAGCCCGACACGGTGGAGCCAGCCGCCGGGTGACCAGACCCAGTGCGCGATGGGTGCGTAGACGACGACGGACCAGAGCGCGATGAACGTCACGAACGCGCCGAAACGCATGCGATCCGCCGAGGCGCCGCTGATCAGTGCGGCGGTGAGGATCGCAAACATGAGCTGGAAAGCGACGAAGGCGAGCGGTGGGACGGTCAGGGGGAGGCCAGGCACCGCGATCTCGGCGTGCGTCAGGCCGACCAGATGAAGCCCGCCGATGAGGCCGCCGCCCGCGTCGCTGTCGAACGCGAGCGAGTACCCGACGACGACCCAGGTCACCGAGACGACCGCGATCGTCGCGAAGCTCTGCATGATCATGGCCAGGGCGTGCTTGGAGCGGACCATGCCCGCGTAGAAGAATGCGAGCCCGGGCGTCATCAGCAGGACGAGCGCTGTGCAGACGATGATCCACGCCGTGTCTCCGGCGTCGACGGCTACGGCTACGGCAGGGGACAGGAGGTGCATCGGCTCATCTCTCTCGCGTGGCGGCCGGTCGGTCCCGTCCGTGGCTGCGCCGCCCGCGAGCGTACTGGCACCGGACGCCCGATCGCGCAGGCCGTCCGTCCCGGCCTGGGCGATCATGCACGACGGTCGACGGCGAGTACGCGGTGGGGCGCGCCGCCCGCACCAGGGGTGGCGCGCTTCGCCGTGTTCCGAGCCGTCAGTGCAGCGAGGCCATGGCGACGATGAGCGGGCTCGACGACAGTGCGGGGAGCGCGGCCGGGTACCCGACCAGGTAGCCCTGCACAGCGTCGGCGCCGAGCGCGGACCAGAGCGTGAGGTCTGCCGCGTCCTCGATGCCCTCGACGACGAGCCGCGCCCCGCTGCCGTGGGCGAACTCGATCAGCGCACCCGCCATGGCCCGACGGAACGGGCTCGACCCGGCATGCTGGGTCAGCGAGATGTCGAGCTTGATGATCTCGGGGGCCAGCTGGACGATGTGCTGCAGGCTGGCGATGCCCGCTCCTGCGTCGTCGACGGCGATCTGCACGCCGAGGGCGCGGATCTCGACGAGCCGCTCCTTCAT
>JAYTSH010000018.1:0-3435 GCA_043745755.1 Cellulomonas sp.
TACGTGCATCGCGCGATCATGAACCTCGAACAGAGCGAGTCGGGCGATGTTCAGGTCAGCTTCAAGGCCCAACCCGATGTGAATGACGATCCCGCCGCAGAGTGGGAGTGGCGCAAAAACTACCGGGTATGGCAGGCCAACCGCAAGGTATTCCTCTGGCCCGAGAATTACCTGGAACCGGACCTGCGAGACGACAAGTCGCCGCTGTTCAAGGAGCTCGAACAAGAGCTGCTCCAGACCGACATCGGCGATCAGAACGTCCTCGATGCGTACGCCAAGTACCTTGCCGGCTTCGAGGAGATCGCCTCACTGACGGTCGCCGGTGCCTACCACGACGTCCACCACATCCGTCCTCTGATTCATCTCGGCACCGACAAGACGCCTCCCAAGGCCGCGCCGCCTCCCAGCACGCCCGCGCGGATCACCGACGTATTGCACCTCTTCGGTGCGACGGCGGCCGATCCGCCGGTGTACTACTATCGTACGTGCGAGAACCTCATCGCGAGCGGGCGTGACGTGAACACCGCGGCGGTGTGGAGCCCCTGGCAGAAAATCAACGTCCAGATCACCGGCCGGAAGGTGTCTCCGGTGGTGCACGAGGGCCGGCTGCACCTGTTCTGGACCGACATCAAGACGCGGTCGGTCAACAAAGTCCAGAACGGGTCCAGCGAGTTCATCGGCTATCAGCACAGGATGTCGCTGAAGTTCACGACGCTGCAAACGAACGCTACCTGGACTGTGCCCCAGGAGGTGCAGCTCCCGAACAACGTCGAATCGGGCAACTTTGGTCCGGGGCGCGGGCAGATCATCGACGTTCTGTCCGACGGCCTGGCGGGGCTCGATCCCCAGGCGCGGCTTCAGGCGGAAGCCATTGACGACTACACGCTGTCGGGGCCGAACTGGGACTGGGTCTGGCTCCGGTCGTCACCGTCGGAGCTCCAGATCCAGCTCCGGAACTTCACGGAGTGGGCCAGCGTCGATCTGTTCGGCCGGAAGACTGTCCCTCGCTCATCCGACGTGTCCTTCAACCCGCCGCCCACCAAGCTCCTGTGCGTGCAAAACAACGAGTCCGGCAAAGATGCTGCTGCCAGCGTTGTCGAGGCCCAGTCGCTGGCGGTCGACGCCGCCTATGCCATCAGGCAGGCCCGTGAGACCGCCGCACTGGCCGCGAAGGTCGACCTCGCAGGCGACATCGCGGCGCTCACCACGGGCGGCGACACGAGCGCCTATGATCGTGCGGCTCGATTCGCGGCTGACGTCGCTGCGATCGGGGCGGCTGCTGCCGCCGCCACGTACGCGACGACGTTGGACGGCAAAGCCAACGACGCCGCTGCCCAAGCTGCAACTGCCATCGCAGCCGCCCGCGAGCTCACTGCCGCCAAAGGCCGGACGCTGTACCGCGGCGAGCCGACGTTTCTCTCTCGGTTCGATCCGGCGGCGTTCGCGAACGCGGTCCTCGATGAAGCGCGTTTGGACATCTTTGAGCTCGATAGTCGAGCCTTCACTCCGAAATCCTGGCTCCAGAGTGGCCTGTACACCGAGAAGATCGCGCAACTCCCGGCGGCCACCGAGCTGCTCGCTGTCCCGGGGTCTGAACAGGACGTGATCCTTCAAGTCGGCAACGATGTCCTGCTCTTGCAGGGCTCGGTCACTGACGACCATGGGTATGTCCTTCGCCGGCTCGGGACTACCCTCGTCGAGGACATCGCTCGTCGCTTGTTCGAGGACGGGCTCGACGGGCTCCTCGACACCCAGACCCAGCTCGCGCTCGCCGAGGCCAAGCTGCCCATCAAGTTGCTGGGCAAGCTCATCAACACGGCTCCGTTCAACGGCCCGGTCGCCCCTGCGCGCCCCGAGGGCAAGCTCGACTTCGCGGGCCCCTACGGCGTCTACTATCGCGAGCTCTTCTTCCAGATCCCGTTCCTGATCGCGAACGCGCTCAACTCGCGCGGTCGCTTCGAGTCGGCGCAGCGCTGGTATCACTACATCTTCGATCCGACCTCGCCCGATACCAGCAACATCGATCTGACCGGCACGAAGACGCCCAGCGAGAAGGCTCATCGCTTGCTCGACCGCGTCTGGCGCTATCGCGAGTTCCGCGGCCTCGGCGTCGAGCACCTCCGCGACATGCTGACCGACGTCGACGCGATCGCGCAGCACGAGAAGGATCCGTTCAACCCGTGGGCGATCGCCCGACTTCGCACCAGCGCTTTCCAGAAGGCGATCGTGATGAAGTACGTCGACAACCTGCTCGACTGGGCCGACTCGCTGTTCACGCAGTTCACGATGGAGTCCGTCAACGAGGCGATGATGCTCTACATCATGGCCTCCGACATCCTGGGAACGAGGCCGGCAAAGCTCGCCGACTGCGGCGCGGGGGCCAAACCCATCACGTATGCGGACATCGGCCCGCAAATCGATGAATCCAGCGAGATCCTGGTCGAGCTCGAGACCTTTCGCCAGGGCGCACGGATGTCGAAGGCGACTTCGATGGCTGCCGAGCGCACGGCTCCGAAGCAACGGTATGCGCTCGATCACGCCGCCGTCGTCAACGCCGTCCAGAGGAACCCGCTCCCGACCTCGCAGCCCTACAAAGAAGCGGCGAGAGGTGCTGCTGCCGCCGTCAACACGGCGAATGCGACGCCGCGGGTGGCCTCGGCCGGGATGTTCAGCGGCCTGGGCTGGAACCAGATGCGCACCGCGGGCTGGGGCCCGGCGCTGGGCAACGCCACCACCAGGAGCAATGACAAGCTCGGCGGGCGTCGCCTCGACCATGCGAAGAAGGGTAGTTTCTCCGAACGAAGCGCCGGATACGGCTGGAGCGTCCTCCGCCAGCAGCTCATCACCCAGATGCAACCTGCGGCGCAGGCGCAATCGGCCCGCGAGAGTGCGGAGGTTGCGCAATTCTCGCAGACCGGCTCGAGATCCGACGGATCTTCGCCGATGACGCAGATGCAGCCGGTCGCCCCGGCGTCGGCAGCGTTCTGCGTCCCGCTCAACGCCGACCTGCTCGCCTACTGGGACCGCGTCGCGGACCGGCTCTACAAGATCCGCAACTGCATGGATATCGACGGACAGAAGCGCGAGCTTTCGCTGTTCGCGCCGCCGATCGATCCCATGCAGCTCGTCGCCATGAAGGCGGCCGGCCTCAGCCTCGACGACGTCCTCGGCGGGACCAGCAGCAACTTGCCGCCGTACCGATTCCTCTACCTCATCGAGCGAGCCAAGGCGTTCGCCGGAACCCTGAACGGCTTCGGCTCCGCGCTCCTGTCGTCGCTCGAAAAGAAGGATGGTGAGGAGCTCAACCGCCTGCGACTGACGCAGCAGGTGAACCTGACCCAGCTCACGACGCAGACCCGGCAGCTCGAGATCAACGCCGCCGCCGAGTCGCTTGAAGCGTTGAATCGGCAGCTCACCGGGGCGCAGTACCGGAGC
>JAYTSH010000019.1:0-4008 GCA_043745755.1 Cellulomonas sp.
GCTTGGCGAAGACTCGGAGGTCGAGGAGCCGCACACCCCAGTGCTTCCCGATCTCGTAGCCGACGCTGTCCCCCACGATCGCGGCGGAGATGACCACGAGCGCGACGGCGACCACCGACACGTGCCCACGGCTCGCAGCGACGCCGCCCAGGACCGCGACGGTCTCCCCCGGGATCACGAAGCCCAGGAAGAGCGCGTCCTCCGCGAACACGACCAGTCCGACCGTGACGTAGACGATCCACGCGGGCGCATTGAGGATGCCGTCCAGAAAAGCGCTCACGGACGCGGGCCGGATGCCGGGGTGGGTCTGCTCACCCGCGTCAGCCTACGTGCGACGGTCAGACGCCGTCGGTGGCTGACGAGTCGGTCTCTGGAGCGTCGACCACGGCCTCGGTGTCGATCGACTTCGGCACCGAGCGCCGCGTCGTGACCTTCTTCGCGGCGTCCGCGACCTTCTCGGTGAGGTCCTCGCGTGCCTCGCTGACCTTCTCGGTCAGCTCCTCGGCGGCGGCAGTGACCTTGTCGGTGGCCTTGCGCGTCGCCTCGCGGCTCTTCGCGACCGTCACACCGGCAGCCTCGCCGAAGGTCTCGGCGGCGTCGCCGACCTTCACGGCGAGGTCCTCGCGTGCCTCGTGGGCCCGGGCGCGCAGGGTCTCGGTGCCCGTGTGGCCCGTCTCGGTTGCGGGCTCCCAGGGCTCGGCCCACGGGTCCTCGGTCGACCGGGTGCGGGTCCACGCCGCAACAGCCGCGCCGATGCCGGCGATGAGCGCGAAGAACCAGAACGCGTTGCGTCCGGTGTGCTTCTTCTCGGTCGCCGCGGCCTCGGCTGCTGCTGCAGCTGCCGCGAGGGCGGCAGGCGCGGTGGCGGCCTTGTCGGCGGCCTTCTCGACGACGGCGCCGGCTCGCTCGGCGGCCTCGTTGATGGCCGCGACGAGGCGCGGGAGCAGGTCGTCGACGAGCTTGTCGTGGGCGGTGTCGATGGCGGGCGCGGCCTTCTCGGCGGCCTTCTCGACGCGCGGTGCCGCGGCCTTCACGCTCTCCTTGTACAGGTGCTCGATGCGGGGCACGAGCCACTCGACGGCTGCCTCGAGGCGCGGCGTCGACCACTCCTTGGCCTGCCCGGCGGCCTCCGCGGCATGCGTCGCTGCCTCGCTGGCGTGAACCCTAGCGCTCGCAGCGAAGTCCGCGGCGTGCTCCTTGATGCGCTCGGTGTCGACCTGGTCGAGCGTCGGGCGACGGATGCTGAAGGTCATGTCCACTCCCGTGTTGTGCGGCTGGCGTCCTGAGGTCCCACTCTGCCACCACGCGCGGGAGCGCGCAGGGTCCCAGCGCACGTCACGGGTGCGCAGATACTGCGCGGGGACGACCTAGAGTCGGGCCCATGTCGTCGTCCGCCACCTCGTCCGCCGTCTCGCCCGCCACATCTGCTCGGTCGGCCGCGGACGCCACCGCCGCGACGATCGTCGAGATGTGGACGGACGGTGCCTGCAAGGGCAACCCCGGCGTCGGCGGCTGGGGTGTCTGGATGCGGTCGGCCACCCACGAGCGCGAGCTGTTCGGGGGCGAGGAGGTCACGACCAACAACCGCATGGAGCTCACGGCGGTCATCGAGGGTCTGCGGGCCCTCAAGCGTCCGTGCACGGTGCAGCTCAACATCGACTCGCAGTACGTCATGAAGGGCATGACCTCGTGGCTCGCGGGCTGGAAGCGCAACGGGTGGCGCACAGCCGACAAGAAGCCGGTCAAGAACGCCGAGCTGTGGCAGGCCCTCGACGAGGAGGTCGCGCGCCACACGATCAGCTGGCAGTGGGTCAAGGGGCACGCGGGCGACGTGGGCAACGAGCGGGCCGACGAGCTCGCCAACCGCGGTGTGGACCAGGTCAGGCAGCGACGCGGCTGACGTCCGTGAAACACTGTGTCCATGTTCGCGACGCTGCACACGACCGCCGGTGACATCCGGATCGAGCTCTTCCCGAACCACGCGCCCAAGACGGTGGAGAACTTCACCGGCCTGGCCACGGGTTCCAAGGCATGGAAGGACCCCCGCACCGGTGCCGAGCGCACCGACCCGCTGTACGACGGTGTGATCTTCCACCGCGTGATCTCCGGCTTCATGATCCAGGGTGGCGACCCCCTGGGCACCGGGACCGGTGGCCCGGGCTACAACTTCGACGACGAGATCCACCCCGAGCTCGGCTTCACCGAGCCGTACCTGCTCGCGATGGCCAACGCCGGACCCCGCCGCGACCCGATCACGGGCAAGACCGGCGGCACGAACGGCTCGCAGTTCTTCATCTCCGTCGCACCGACCACCTGGCTGACCGGCAAGCACACGATCTTCGGCAAGGTGGCCGACGACGCGTCGCGCGCCATCGTCGACGCGATCATCGCCGTCCCGACGCGTGCAGGCGACCGCCCGGTCCAGGACGTCGTCATCTCCTCGGTCACGATCGAGGACTGAGCGGCTTCCCGCCCGCCGCCTCATGAGCACCTTCCAGCCTGTGCCCGAGACGGCGGGCCCGCCGGTCTGCCCGCGCCATCCCGACCGGATCTCCTACGTCCGGTGCCAGCGCTGCGGACGGCCGGTCTGCCCCGAGTGCCAGCGACAGGCACCCGTCGGTGTGCAGTGCGTCGACTGCGTCGCCGAGGCGGCACGCAGCGTCCGGCCGACCCAGACGGTGCTGGGCGGGCGGGTCCACGACGGTCGCCCGGTCGTGACGATCACGATCATCGCGCTGTGCGTCGTGAGCTACGTGCTGCAGCTGACGGTGCCCGGGTGGACGAGTCGGTGGGCCTTCTCGCCGGCTGCGGGTCAGGTGGAGCCCTACCGGTTCCTCACCACGGCGTTCCTGCACTCGCCGAGCAGCATCTTCCACATCCTGTTCAACATGTATGCGCTGTGGATCGTCGGACCGTTCCTCGAGAACGCGCTCGGCCGGGCGCGGTACATCGCGCTCTACCTGATCAGCGCGGTCGCCGGATCGGTCGGGGTGCTGCTGTTCGCGTCCCCCGTGACCGATGCCTGGTATCTCGGAGCGGTCGGCGCGTCCGGCGCGGTGTTCGGACTGTTCGGCGCGGTGCTCGTCGTGCTCCGCAGGCTCGGGCGCAACGCGCAGAGCTTCTTGGTGGTCATCGGGCTGAACCTGGTGATCGGGTTCGTGATCCCCAACATCGCCTGGCAGGCCCACGTGGGCGGCCTGGTCGTGGGGGCGGGTCTCGGCGCCGCCTATGCGTATTGCCCGACGCCGCGTCGTCGAGACATCGGCATCGTCGCCACGGTCGTTGCCGCGGTGCTCGTCGTCGGCCTCGCGGTGCTCAAGTACGCGAGCGTCTGAGGAAGCGAACTACACCGGTGTAGTTATCCACAGGGTTGTCCCCGGCTGGGGACAACCCTCGTGGTCGGCGGCTCGTGGGCGCAGTGGTCGTGGGCTCAGTGCCAGCGGGTCGTGAGGCTGAAGCCCCCCAGGATCAGCACGAAGCCGATCGCGAGGTTCCACTGCCCGATCCCCGGGATCGGGTAGTTGGACCGCATCATGTAGGTCACGACGATCCAGGCCAGGCCGACGATCATCAGGGTGAGCATCACCGGCACGAGCCAGGTCGGGTTCACCACCGGTCCGGCCGCCTTGGGGGGCGGGATGTACGCGGGCTTCTTCCGCGACCTCGATTCAGGCACGTCAACAGCTCCTGTCCTGCGGTGGGGCGGGGCGGCGAACGGCAGATCGGCGCCGGCCCGCCGGAACGTGGCTTAGCGTAGTGGCGTTCACGCCCGAGAGGAGCATGCGTGCCGGACCGCACCCACCACGTCGTGCACAGGGTCAGCCATGGAACGCTCTCGGTGGCGCTCGTGCTCGCGCTCGCCGGCATGATGTTCGTGGCCAATGCGCGGCTCGCGCGCGGGACCGACGAGCGCCATCCCCAGAACCTTGCCGACCTTGCCTCCGTCGAGGAGTCCCGCGTCGCGCGGTTGCAGGGTGAGGTGGGCGCGTTGCGCACCGAGGTCGACCA
>JAYTSH010000020.1:0-1984 GCA_043745755.1 Cellulomonas sp.
AAGATCCGGCGCACCGGTGCCCGCGGCCGCGGCCTCGCCTGGGCCGGCATCGCCGTCGGCATCCTGATGACGCTGTTCATCGCCGGGTTCATCGCGCTCATCGCCTACAGCAGCCAGCACGTCCCGAGCGGCAGGACCGGGCCGTTCACGACATCGAAGTCACCCAGCGCGCAGTCGCCCGAGCCCATCGGGTACCTCGCGTTCGACGAGCGGCTGTGGCCGGGCGACTGCCTGGAGGTCCTTCCGGCGGCAGCCCTCCTCGATCCAGCGTTCGTCGACTGCGCCACGCCTCACGCCGCGGAGGTCCTCGCGCACGAGGACTTCCGCGTGGCCCCGACCGCGTCGGCCGACGAGACAGCCGCCGTGTTCGCGGACTGCAGCAAGGTCGCGGACGCGGCCGCACCCGCGACGATGTCGGCTCAGTCAGCGTCGTCCGACGTGTGGGCGCCCTCGGACGCCGACTGGGCGGCCGGGGTGCGGTCCGGCTACTGCCTGCTGGTGAGCAGCCCCGGGACTCTGACCGGCTCGGCGCTCGACGGGACGCTGGCCGGCGAGTCGCGGCGGGTGCAGTCCTGACCGCCTGGGACGACCCGGGCGGTTCGTCGTCGAACGAGCCGTACTACGCTCCGGGCTGGCAGGCGCCACGGGCCCCGCTCGAGCCGCTCGCCGTGGCCTCGGTCGTCACCGGAGCACTCGCGCTCGGTCCCGTCGCGGGCGTCCTGGGGGTCCTCGCGCTGCGCCGGATCGGTGCGCGTGGCACCCGTGGCCGCGGCCTCGCCCGGACCGGGCTCGCGCTCGGCGTCATCGGCACGCTCGCGGCTGTCGGCGTCCTCGTGGGCGCGACGCTCACGGCCCGCAACCAGCGCCCGCTCCCAGCCGACGTCGCGGCGCCGCGGCAGGCTCATGCGCGCCAGCTCGTCACGGGCAGCTGCATCGACCCGCTGCCGACCACAGCCGAGGTCGAGTCGGTGCGGGTCGTGCCGTGCAGAGATCCGCACGCGGCCCAGGTCGTCACCGAGTACGCGTTCGACGACGCCGCCATCTGGCCCGGTCAGGCCGCAGCCGACGCCCGGGTCGGGGAATCGTGCGACCTCACCCCGGCCGAGCGGGCCGCCGGCGTCCGAGCGGTCACCTGGGCGCCGACCGAGGACTCGTGGGGCCGCGGGGACAGACTCGGCCTGTGCCTGGCCACGACGGACGCCGGCCAGCTCACCGGCTCGTTCCTCGACGGGACGGTCCGCCTGCCCTGAGGTGCGTGTCGGGCCGCCTGCCCTGGCGGACGCTGCGCTCAGCGACGAGGTGCTCAGCGACGAGGTGCCCAGCGGACGCTCGGCTCAGCGGACGACTGTGGCGTCCAGGGCCGAGTCCGTGGCATCCCGCGCGACGATGAGCGTGAACCGGCCCGGCTCGGCCGACCACGCATGCGTCCCGGCGTCCCAGTGCTGGAACGCACGGGCCCGCACCAGGACCTCGGCGGTCCGGGTCTCGCCCGCTCCCGCCGTGACGACCGCGGAGCCGGCGAGCCACCGCAGCGGGCGGTCGACGGTCAACGACGCGCGCGACAGGTAGACCTGGACGACCTGACGGCCCGTGCGCTCGCCCGTGTTCGTCACGTCGACGCTCACCCGGACGCTGCCCGACGCGGCCACCGCACCCGAGTGCACGCCGGCGTCCATGACGCGCACGGCGTCGTAGGACCACGTGGTGTACCCCAGCCCGAAGCCGAACGGGTAGGCGGGCTCGGTCCCGGCGCGCAGCCACGCGCGGTAGCCGATGTGGATGCCCTCGTCGTACCGCACGACGCCATCGTGCGGGGTGACGTCGAGAACCGGCACGTCTGCCTCGGTCTTCGGCCAGGTCGTGGGCAGTCGCCCCCCGGGCTCGACAGCCCCGGTGAGCACGTCGGCGATCGCGTGGCCGTACTCCTGGCCGCCGAACCACGTGAGCAGCAGCGCGGCGACGTCGTCGCGCCACGGCATCACGA
>JAYTSH010000021.1:0-3096 GCA_043745755.1 Cellulomonas sp.
GCCGTCCAGTTCTTGCACACCGGCTGACCCTCGATCGCGCCCAGCGGGTCCGACGGGAAGCGCACGCCGTCGTTCTCGTACGCCTTGTGCAGCGTGCCGCTCTCGTGGACCTTCATGAAGTGCACGGGCACGTCGAGGTGCCGGGTCGCGAGGTTGGTGAACCGGTGCGCGGCGGTCTCGTACGGGACCGCGTAGGCGTCGCGCAGGTCCTCGACCGACAGCCGGCGCTCGGCCTTGGCCGCGCGCATGAGCTCGGCTGCGCCGGCCTCGGGCAGCATGAGCGCCGCGGCGAGGTAGTTCGTCTCGACGCGCTGGCGCAGGAAGTCGCCGTAGTCACGCGGCTCGGCGTGCCCGAGCACGAAGCTCGCGATGGCCTGCAGCAGCGCGGAGCGAGGGTCGCTCGACGACGTGAGCCCGTGCGGCAGGTAGATCCGGTGGTTCGCCAGGTCGGTCACCGAGCGGGTCGAGTGCGGCAGGTCGTGGACGTAGTGGAGTGTGAAGCCGAGGTGCGCGGCGATGTCGGCCGTCCCGCGCTGGGACAGCGGACCGCCGGGGTGCTCGACCGCACCGAGCAGCCGGCGCGCTTGCTCCTCGAGCTCGGGGAAGTAGTTGTCCTGCGCACGCATGGTTGCGCGCAGCTCGGCGTTGGCGCGGCGGGCCTCCTCGGGCGTCGCAGCCTTCTCGGTGAGCAGCCGCTGGACCTCGGACTGGAGCCGGACGAGCGCCTCGAGCGCATCCGTCGGCAGCGACTTTCCGACCTTGACGGTCGGCATCTGCAGCGAGGCGAACAGCGGTCCACGCTGGGCCCGTTCGAGCTCGACCTCGAGGGCCGACCGCCGGCTCGGGGCCTCTTCTCGCAGCAGCTCCGCGACCGGCACGCCCAGCGCCGCGGCGATCTGGCTGAGCAGCGACAGCTTGGGTTCGCGGTGGCCGTTCTCGATCATCGACACCTGCGACGCGGCCCGGCCGATCGCGGTGCCGAGCCCGTCGAGGGTCAGGCCGCGCGCGGTGCGCAGGTGGCGGATACGCCGGCCCAGCACGAGGGTGTCGACGCCGGCGTCGGGCAGGGGCGCGAGCGTGGGTGTGATCGCCATGCCCCGACGCTGCCAGAACGAGGCGGTTCTGTCTAGCAGAACTTTCGCTGATCTTCTTCGGAATCTGTTGGTGAAGACTGGTTGACCTTCCCCCAGAGTGGTCCCACCAGGCCAGCAACCGGAAGATCGAGGGACATCGTGAACGAGACAACGTCGTCGCCGCAGCAGCCCACCACGACCCGCCCGGGCGACCAGACCCAGACGGCGGCCGAGCTCGCCCAGCAGTGGGCGACCGACCCGCGCTGGGCCGGCATCCGCCGCGACTACACCGCCGACGACGTCATCGCGCTGCGCGGGTCGGTCCGTGAGGAGCACACGCTCGCCCGCAGGGGGGCCGAGCGTCTGTGGGACCTGCTCCACGACCGCGAGTGGGTCCCGGCGCTCGGGGCTCTCACCGGCAACCAGGCCGTCCAGCAGGTCAAGGCCGGTCTCGAGGCCATCTACCTGTCCGGCTGGCAGGTCGCGGCCGACGCGAACCTGTCCGGCCAGACATACCCGGACCAGAGCCTCTACCCCGCGAACAGCGTCCCCGCCGTGGTGCGCCGCATCAACAACGCGCTGCTGCGCGCCGACCAGATCGAGACGTCCGAGCCCGCAGGGCGCACCCGCGAGTGGCTCGCGCCGATCGTCGCCGACGCCGAGGCCGGGTTCGGCGGTCCGCTCAACGCGTACGAGCTCATGGCGTCGATGATCGAGGCCGGTGCGGCCGGCGTGCACTGGGAGGACCAGCTCGCGGCCGAGAAGAAGTGCGGCCACCTCGGCGGCAAGGTCCTCGTGCCGACGAGCCAGCACGTGCGCACGCTCAGCGCGGCACGGCTCGCGGCCGACGTCGCGGGCGTGCCGACCGTCGTCATCGCGCGCACCGACGCGCTGGGCGCCGACCTGCTGACGTCCGACGTCGACCCTCGCGACGAGCCGTTCCTCACGGGCGAGCGGACCGCCGAGGGCTACTTCCGGGTGCGCCCGGGCCTCGACCCGGTCGTCTCGCGGGCCATGGCCTACGCCGAGTACGCCGACCTGATCTGGGTCGAGACGTCAACCCCCGACCTCAACCTCGCGCGGGAGTTCGCCGAGCGCCTCCATGACCGGTACCCCGGCAAGATGCTCGCGTACAACTGCTCGCCGTCGTTCAACTGGCGTGCGGCCCTGGACGACTCCACGATCGCGCGGTTCCAGAAAGAGCTCGCGGCCTCCGGCTACGCGTTCCAGTTCATCACCCTGGCCGGCTTCCACGCACTCAACCACTCGATGTTCTCCCTCGCCCGCGGCTACGCCGAGCGCGGCATGAGCGCGTACGTCGAGCTGCAGGAGGCCGAGCTCGCCTCCGAGGCCGACGGCTACACCGCGACCCGCCACCAGCGTGAGGTCGGCACCGGATACTTCGACCGGGTCGCCACCGCGCTCAACCCGGCCAGCGCGACCCTCGCTCTCGCAGGGTCGACCGAGACTGCGCAGTTCGCGCAGCAGCACTGACATGCACGAGGTCCTCGAGCCCAGGCTCGAACCACGCCCGGCAGCACGCCCCGCTGCACCCGCTGCACCCTTCACACCCGCCGCACGACGAGAGGAGCACGCCATGCCCACGCTGACGCCCACCACGACCCGTTCCACGGCCGCCGTCACGGCGCCGACCCTCGAGATCACCGGGCCCGTCGTGCCTGGCTCGGAGCAGATCCTGACCCCCGAGGCGCTCGCGTTCGTCGCCGAGCTGCACACGCGGTTCGCCGGTTCGCGCCACGACCTGCTGCTGGCACGCCAGCGCCGCAGGGAGCGGTTCGCCAACGGGCTCGACCCCGACTTTCGTCCCGAGACCCGGCACATCCGCGAGGACCCGACCTGGCGCGTTGCCGGGCCGGGGCCGGGGCTGGAGGACCGTCGCGTCGAGATCACCGGCCCGACCGATCGCAAGATGACCATCAACGCGCTCAACTCCGGCGCGCGCGTCTGGCTCGCCGACCTCGAGGACGCCACGTCGCCGACGTGGGAGAACATCGTCGGCGGC
>JAYTSH010000022.1:0-2946 GCA_043745755.1 Cellulomonas sp.
CCAGCTGGGCGACCTGCCGCGACTGCGCACGACGAGTCAGGCCAGCGCTGCCTGGGGCACCACGACGGCACCCGTCGTGCTCAGGTGCGGCGTCCAGGTCCCCGGCCCGACAACTGTGCACTGCGTGAGCGTGGAGACGCCCGACGGCCCGAGCATCGACTGGCTCGCTCTCGCCGACGACCCCGCCGCGCAGGGCGCCACGAGCTGGACCTTCACGACGTACGGCCGCGACCCGGCCATCGAGGTCCGCGTACCCGCAGCCGTCGCGAGCTCGCACTCGACCTCGTTCCTCGACCAGCTCGGCCCGGCCATCGCGCAGGTCGACCCGACGCGGGCGTGCATCTGACCCTGCCCCGACGGAGGCGAGGTCTCAGCGCAGGCCGGTGGGGCGGTGCAGCGCGAGCTGCAGCAGCTCGTCGATCAGGTCGGCGTAGGAGAGCCCGGTCGCCTGCCACATCCGGGGATACATGGAGTACGGAGTGAAGCCCGGCATCGTGTTGATCTCGTTGACGATGACGTCGCCTTCTGGGGTCACGAAGACGTCGACCCGGGCGAGTCCCTCGCAGCCGACGGCCTCGAACGCCCGCACTGCCACCTCACGGATCTCGCGGACCAGCGCCTCGGGCAGGTCGGCGGGGCACGAGAGCGTGACCGCGGCCTCGTCGAGGTACTTGGCCTCGAAGTCGTAGAAGCCGTGCCGGGTGTCGGTCACCACGATCTCGCCGGGCAGCGACGCGCGCGGTCGTCCGCCGTCCCGGCCGCCGAGCACCGCACACTCGATCTCACGTCCGGTGATGCCGGCCTCAACGACGATCTTCGGGTCGTGGAGCTCGGCCGCCGCGATCGCGGCCGGCAGGTCGGCGAGATCGTCGACCCGCGAGATCCCCAGGCTCGAGCCGGCCCGGGCAGGCTTCACGAACACCGGGAGCCCCAGTCCGCGGATCGTCTCGCTCCACGCCGCCGGGTTGCGCGCGTAGTCGCCGGGCCGCAGGACGGTGAACTCACCGATCGGCAGACCCTGCCCCGCGAGCACGAGCTTCATGAAGTGCTTGTCCATGCCCACGGCGGAAGCCAGGACACCTGCGCCTACGTAGCGGACATCGGCCAGCTCGAGGAGGCCCTGGAGGGTGCCGTCCTCCCCGAACGGCCCGTGGAGCAGGGGGAACACGACGTCGACCGCGCCGAGCTGTCGCGGCAGGACCCCGTCCTCGAGGACCGTGACCGCGCGCTCGCCGGAGCCCTGCGGCAGGAGCACCTCGAGGGGACCGTCCGCGACCTCGGGCAGGTGGCCGTCGACGATCGACCACTGGTCGGGGTCGTCCTCGACCAGCACCCAGCGGCCCGACGGGGTGATCCCGACGGGCAGCACGTCGTAACGCGTGCGGTCGATCGCCCGCAGGACGCCGCCTGCTGTCGCGCAGCTGATCGCGTGCTCACCCGAGCGCCCGCCGAACAGCAGCAGCACACGGGGTCGCGCACCGGAATCGGGCCTGACGGTCGAGGTCGTCGGTGTCGTGTCCATCGCGCCCGACCTTACCTCGGCGACGGGCCGACCTCGGTAAGATTCGGCCATGCCTGATCCGTCGCTGCCCCTGGACCCGTCGACCGTCGTCGTCACCGCCGGTCGGCCCGCGCGGTCACCCGGGGCACCGGTCAACCCGCCCGTCGTGCTCTCCTCCACGTTCGTCTCGACCGGCGTACCGCCCGCCGGCGAACTGTTCTACGGACGCAACGACACCCCGACCTGGCACCCGTTCGAGGTGGCGCTCGGCGCGCTCGAGCAGTCAGCCCACCCCGCGCTCGTGTTCGGCTCGGGCATGGCGGCGATCGCTGCGGCTCTCTCACTGGTACCACCCGGCGGGCGGGTGGTCCTGCCCACGCACGCCTACGGCGTGACGCTTGCGTACGCGCACGACCTCACGGCGCGCTCCGGGATCGAGGTGACCTCCGTCGACATCGCCGACACCAAGGCAGTCGCGGCAGCGGTGCGCACCGGTCGCCCAGCGTCGATGCTGTGGGTCGAGACCCCGACGAACCCGATGCTCGAGGTCGCCGACCTGCCCGCGCTGGTCGCCGTCGCGCGCGAGGCCGGCGCACTCGTCGTGGTCGACAACACGTTCGCGACCCCGCTCGTGCAGCGCCCGTTCGAGCACGGGGTCGACGTCGTCGTGCACTCGGTCACGAAGTACCTCGCGGGGCACAGCGACGTCGTGCTCGGAGCGGCCCTCGCCGACGACGCGGACCTGCACGCTCGTCTGCACGCGTATCGGACGCTGCACGGCTCGGTCGCCGGACCGTTCGAGGTCTGGCTCGCGCTCCGCGGGCTGCGCACGCTGGCGCTGCGGGTCGCGCGCTCGCAGGCGAGTGCGGCCGAGCTGGCCCGGCGCCTGTCCGAGCATCCCGCCGTGCTCGAGGTGCGGCACCCGAGCCTGCCGGCCGACCCGGGACACGCGCGCGCCTCGGCGCTCATGGACGGCTACGGGTCGATCGTGTGTGTGCGCCCGCGCGGCGGTGCGGATGCCACGGACGCGGTCGTCGCCGCCGTGCGGCTGTGGGTCCCGGCGACGAGCCTCGGCGGCGTCGAGTCGACGCTCGAACGTCGCCGCCGGTTCGCGACCGAGTCGCCGACTGTGCCCGAGGACCTGATCCGCCTGTCGGTGGGCATCGAGGACGTCGAGGACCTCTGGTCCGACCTCGAGCGGGCACTGGCCCGCTCCGCGCGGTAGCACGGCCCCGGTCGGTAGAGCGCCGGTCGGATGGCCGTCGGACGCGGGACCGTCGAGGTCAGAGCCCCTCGGCCTTGTGCGGGCGGGCGAGCAGAAGTGGCGCCAGCTGGTCCACCGGGAGACCCTCGTGGAGCACCGCCACGACCGCCGCCGTGATCGGCATCTCGACGCCGACCTTGGCCGCCAGCTCGAGCACCGATCGCGAGCTCTTGACGCCCTC
>JAYTSH010000023.1:0-4189 GCA_043745755.1 Cellulomonas sp.
TGGGCAGCCAGTTCTTCCTGGTGTACCAGGACAGCACCATCCCGTCGGACTCGGCGGGCGGATACACGATTTTCGGCCACATCACGTCCGGACTGGGCGCGGTGCAGGCAATCGCTGACGCGGGAGTCAGGGGGGGCGGCACCGACGGTGCACCCACCACCCGCGTCACCATCGAGGGAGTGGAGACCCAGTGACCGAGAACCCGGCTGCGATGCAGCACGAGCCCGACGAGGTCCCCGCACCTGCTGCACCGGAACCCGACGACCTGACGTCATCGGAAGTCCCGGCCGCGGTCGACCCGGAGGTGCCCGCAACCATTTCGGTGGCTGCTGAACGTGAGGTCTCTGCTGCCGAGGCTGCTGCTGCCGAGCCTGCTGCTGCGCAGGCTGCTGCACCGGAAGCCGCGGCACCTGAGGCTCCTGCCGGCGCCGAGGTGACAGCCCCCGAGAAGTCCGGACCGGCCGCGCCCGAGCTTGCAGCGGCCGGCGAGCCCGGGGCCGCCACATCAGAGGTTCCCCAGAGCCCCCGACCGATGCCACGTCCTGTCCCCCGACCGATGCCGCGACCGCCGATGCACCCTGTCGCGCCCGCCGTGCCGCGCGGCGAGTCCACCGCAGCCCCAGCGGCGCCGGTCGCACCGCCGATCGACGCGGTCGAAGCTGCCGCAGCATCCAGCTTCGGGCGGGTCGACGACGATGGCACGGTCTGGATCCGCGAGGCAGCCGGTGAACGCACGGTTGGCCAGTTTCCTGGCGCCAGCGGCGAGGACGCGCTGAGCCTCTACGTCCGCCGGTTCCTCGACCTGAAGGCCAAGGTCGTGCTGTTCGAGACGCGCCTGACAGCGACAGACCTCGCGGTCAAGGAGATCGACCAGACCCTCGCGAAGCTCGCCGAGGAGCTCGCCGAGCCCGCCGCCGTCGGGGACCTCGACGGGCTGCGTGCGCGGCTCGACGCCTTGCGGCCTGTCGCCGCCGAGCGACGCGCGGCCGCCGAGGCCGAGCGAGCGGCGGCTCGGGCGATCGTGCTGGCCGAACGCACCCAGATCGTCGAGCAGGCCGAGAAGATCGCCGGCACCGACCCGGAGCGGATCCAGTGGCGCCCGGCCGGCGAACAGCTGCGCGTCCTCCTCGATGTGTGGAAAGAAGCCCAGCGCAGCGGACCGCGCCTCGACCGTGCCTCCGAGGAGTCGCTGTGGAAGCGCTTCAGCCACGCTCGCACGACGTTCGATCGCGAACGTCGTCACTTCTTTGCCGAGCTCGAGTCGCGCAACGCCGGAGCGAAGTCCGCCAAGGAGGACCTGGTGCGCGAGGCCGAGAGCCTTGCGACCAGCACCGACTGGGGAACCACGGCCGGTGTCTACCGCGATCTCATGGCCCGCTGGAAGGCTTCAGGGCGTGCGAGCCGGTCCGACGACGACGCGCTGTGGGCGCGGTTCCGTGCCGCCCAGGACGCGTTCTTCGCGGCCCGTGACGCATCCGCCGCCTCCACCGACGACGAGTACCGGGCCAACCTCGAGCTCAAGGAAGCTCTCCTGACCGAGGCCGAGCGGCTCCTCCCCGTCAAGGATGTCAACGTTGCCAAGGCCGCGCTGCGCACGCTGCAGGACCGGTGGGAGTCCGCCGGGAAGGTCCCCCGCGCCGACGTCCAGCGGATCGAGGCCCGGCTCCGCGCGGTCGAGACCGCCGTCCGCGACGCCGATCAGGCCGTGTGGCAGCGGAGCAACCCGGAGACGCGCGCGCGCGCCGAGGGTGCGGCGGCACAGCTCGAGAGCGCCATCGCGGGTCTCGAGGCTGCTCTCGCTGCAGCGAAGGCCAAGGGAGACGCACGCAAGGTCGCCGAGGCCCAGGCAGCACTCGACGCGCGCCGGTCCTGGCTCGAGCAGGTCCAGCGCGCCGCTCAGGACGCGCGCGGCTGATCCACGCACCCCACCCCCGACGCTGCGGCGTCGGGGGTGGGGACGCGCCGCGTCGGGTGCTCGGCTGTCCACAGATCCGCCTCGCGCCCCGCACGACGTCCCCTGCGACGCGATGCTGGACGGATGCACGCACTCCCGTGGCTGCCACGCCCCGCGAACCCCGAGCCACCGGACCGTCTCTTCCCGGAACTGCTCGGCCCAGTCGCCCACCAGGCGATGATCCGGGACGGCATCACGCTGCGGGTCCGCGCCGACCTGACGATCCCGGCCGACGTCGCGGCGACTCCGGAGCTCCGGCTCGCGGCACTGGCCGCGCTGGTGCCCTCTCGGTGCGTCGTGGGACGCCAGGCGGCACTCTGGGTCCACACAGGTGCCCACGAGCCCGCGCGGGTCGCCGTGCTGGTTGGCCCCCGCGTCCGTCGCCCTGATCCCCATCCGGGCAGGACGACGCACGAGTGTGAGCTCACAGACGCGGATGTCGTGGCCTTCGGCGCCGCCCGCGCGACGTCGGTGCAGCGCACCGGCCTGGATCTCGCACGCTGGTTCCCGGCCGACGAGGCACTTGAGCTGCTCGCACCGCTGTGCGACACGGGGTTCGACGCCGACGCTGCGCTGCGCACGCTCGACTTACTCGGCGGGTATGCGGGTGTCCGGGATGCCCGGTCCACGTTGGCCCGCATCGCCAGCCGCCAGGGCCTCGCGGTCCGGGTCGATCAGGCGCGGATCACCGGGTGCTTGGCTGCCGTGGCCCCCGTGAGCCGGTAGACGTCGAACACACCTTCGACCTTCCGCACTGCAGCGAGCACCGACGCGAGATGCGATGGCTCGGCCATCTCGAACACGAATCGTGACAGGGCGACACGGTCGCGTGACGTCGAGACCGACGCCGAGAGGATGTTCACGTGGTGGTCCGAGAGGACTCGCGTGACGTCGGACAGCAGCCGGCTCCGGTCGAGCGCCTCAACTTGGATCTGCACGAGGAACAGACCGCTGCCGCCCTGCGTCCACTCGACCTCGACGATCCGCTCGGGCTCAGCTCGCAGGGCACCGACATTCACGCAGTCGGTCCGATGCACGCTGACGCCGGCTCCGCGGGTCACGAAGCCGACGATCTCGTCTCCGGGAACCGGGGTGCAGCACTTGGCAAGCTTGACCCACACGTCGTCGACACCCTTGACGACGACTCCCGAGTCCGCGGTGCGGACGCGCCTGCCGCTGACCCCCGGCAGGGTCGTCTCGACCAGGTCCTCCTCGGCGCCGGGCTCGCCGTCCATCGAGTGCACGAGGCGCTGGACGACGGTCGCCGCCGACACCTGCCCTTCGCCGATCGCGGCGTACAGCGACGAGACGTCGGCATGACGCATCTCGTGCGCGAGCGCCACGAGCGCCTCGTGGGACAGCAGGCGTTGGATCGGCAGGTTCTGCTTGCGCATCGCCTTGGCGATGGCGTCCTTGCCGTGCTCGATCGCCTCTTCGCGGCGCTCCTTGGAGAACCACTGACGGATCTTGTTGCGTGCCCGAGGGCTCTTGACGAAGCCCATCCAGTCGCGGCTCGGACCAGCGGTCTCCGACTTCGACGTGAACACGTCAACGACGTCGCCATTCTCGAGCGTGGAGTCCAGCGGCACCAGTCGGCCGTTGACGCGCGCGCCCATCGTGCGGTGGCCGACCTCGGTGTGGACCGCGTACGCGAAGTCGACAGGTGTAGAGCCAGCCGGCAGCGACATGACGTCGCCCTTGGGCGTGAACACGTACACCTCGGCGCCGGCGATCTCGAACCGCAAGGAGTCGAGGAACTCGCTCGGGTCGGCTGTCTCCTTCTGCCAGTCCACAAGCTGGCGAAGCCAGGTCATGTCGTTGCCGCTCGAGTCCGTCGTCGTCGGGCCGAGCTTGGCGTTCTCCTTGTACTTCCAGTGCGCGGCGACCCCGTACTCCGCGCGCCGGTGCATGTCATGGGTGCGGATCTGGATCTCGACGGGCTTCCCGCCGGGGCCGATCACCGTCGTGTGCAGCGACTGGTAGAGGTTGAACTTCGGCATCGCGATGTAGTCCTTGAACCGGCCAGGTACCGGGTTCCAGCGCGCATGCAGCGCACCGAGCACCGCGTAGCAGTCCCGAACCGAGTCCACGAGGACCCGTACGCCGACCAGGTCGTAGATGTCCGTGAAGTCGCGACCGCGCACGATCATCTTCTGGTAGATCGAGTAGTAGTGCTTAGGCCGGCCGGTCACCGTCGCCTTGATCTTCGCGGCCCTCAGGTCGGCGCTCACCTGG
>JAYTSH010000024.1:0-3696 GCA_043745755.1 Cellulomonas sp.
GGGTCGGGGCGGTGACCCGTCGACGCTGAAGGCGTAGTCGGTGCGCGAGGCGAGGTCGACGTCAGCGGCCCACCAGCCGTCACGGTCACGAGCCAACGATTGTCGGTTCTCACCAAGAACGAGCTCGACGACGTGGGCGTCGGGCGCCCACACGCGGGGGACCACGGCTCAGTCCGTCGCGCGCACGAGCAGCGCGACCGGGAGCCGGTCGAGCAACGGGGCGATCTCTTGGACCCCGCCCACGACGACGCGGTTCGACAGCACGTCGAGCCATGCGCCTTCGGGCAGCGCGACCGTGTGGTCAGCCCACCCTCCGAGCCGGTCGAGCGTGATCGCCAGCCGCGTTGCGAGGACCACGACGGACGCCTCGCCGGCCACGGTGCGCGCATAGCTCATCGCGTGGCCGGACGAGTGCGCGAGCGGTCGGAACCCCGCCTCCGGACCGATGAACGCCTCGGTGAGGTCCCGGCGCGTGCGCAGCGCACGCGAGGTGACGAGCAGCTTCTCGTCCGCGAGGTCCCGGGGGCCCGCCCCCATGTCGAGTCGCGCGAGCCGAGCCGCGAGCGGCACGACGTCCACGGCGCGTCGGTTGTCCGGGTCGACGAGCGCGACCGCGGGGACCTCGGTGCCCTGGTACACGTCGGCGACGCCCGGCAGGGTGAGCTGCACGAGCTTCGTGCCGAGGGTCGCTGCCCGGACCGCTGCCCGGGTCCGCAGCTGCCACGCTTCGAGAAGCTCGATCGCGCGGTCGTCGCCGAGCACCCGTCGTGCCGTGGCGAGGACCGCCGACTCGTAGACCGTGTCGGGCTCGGTCCACGTCGTGCGGGTCTTCGCCTCCCGGATCGCCTTGGTCAGGTACTCGGTCAGCCGGTCCTCGGACAGCGGCCCGTCGGGCGTCCAGGTGCCTGCGAGGGTCTGCCACAGGAGGTTCTCGGTGCGGCCGTCGAGCAATGCGCTGCGGTACGGCGCGCTCGTGGCGCGCAGGCGATCCACTAGGGTCGACCACTCGACGGCCACCTCGCTGAGGACTCCGAGGCGGGTCCGGGTGTCCTCGCTGCGTTTGGTGTCGTGCGTCGAGAGGGTCGTCATGCCGAGCGGGGCCTGCGCCTGCTGGCGCAGCGCCCAGAACGACAGCTCGGTCGGGGTGAGCGCGAAGCGCGCGGGTTCGCCGCCTACCTCGCACAGCCCGACGAGGTGCGTCCAGCGGTAGAACGCGGTGTCCTCGACGCCCTTGGCCATGACGGCGCCGCACGTCTGCTGGAACCGGACCACGAGCTCGTCACGGACGGGGCTGCGGGTGCGGCCCGCGCTGCCGGCCTCGCGCCCGAGGAGCAGGTCGACGAGAACGGACATCGTCGCGGCACGCTCGGGCGGGAGCCGGTCCGCGGCGATCCGTGCGGCAGACTCCACGACCTCGACTGACACGGTCGGCAGCGGGTCACCCGGTACGACGTAGGCGCGGTACCGGTCGAACGCCACGAGCAGCTCGACGAGACAGTCGTGCACCGACCGCCAGGTGTGGTCCCGCAGGCGCAGGTCGTCGTGGCAGATCCCTGCCGCGAGCTCGGTCAGGCGGTGCACCTCGGCATAGAGCGCCCCGTCGACCATCTCGCGCTTGGCGGAGTCGATGATGGCGGGCAGCGCGTCGGACGTGTCGCCCGTCAGGCGGTGCATGACAGCCCCGAGGACCGCCGCGCCGCCGGGGTCGATGAAAGTCTGCTGCACCCGCCAGAGCACCTCGTACCCGGTCGTGCCGGCGGTCTCCCAGTCGGTCGGGAGCTCTTCGTCGCCCTCGAGGATCTTCTCGACGACGACCCAGGCCCCGTCCGTGCGCTCGCGCAGTCGCGTGAGGTATCCGGCCGGGTCGGTCAGGCCGTCGGGGTGGTCGATGCGCAGACCGTCGAGGGTGCCGTCCGCGACGAGGCCCAGCACCAGGGCGTGCGTCGCGTCGAAGACGACGGGGTCCTCGACGCGGATCGCGACGAGGGTGCCGACGTCGAAGAACCGCCGGTAGTTGAGCTCCTCGTCGGCGACCCGCCAGTACGCGAGGCGGTAGTGCTGGCGCTCGAGCAGCTCCGCAAGGGGAAGGTGCTCGGTGCCCGCGCGCACCGGGAACACGTGGTTGGTGTACCGCAGCACGGTTCTCGGCGCCTCGCCGGCCCCAGGGACAACAGTCTCGTCGAGGGTCAGCTCGCCGCCGGCGAGGACCGCCCCGATCCGATCGGCGAGCACCGGCATGAGCACGGCGCCGTCCCCGGCGGACCAGTCGACGTCGAACCACGAGGCGAAGGGCGAGTCGGGGCCGTCGGCGAGGACCGACCACAGCGCTCGGTTGTGCCAGACCGGTGTCGGCACGGCCATGTGGTTCGGGACGATGTCGAGCACCAGTCCCAGTCCGGCGGCGTGAGCCGTGTCGGCCAGCCGACGCAGCGCGGGCAGCCCACCGATCACGGGGGAGATCTCGTCGTGGTCGACGACGTCGTACCCGTGGATCGACCCAGGCGCTGCACGCAGCACCGGGGACAGGTACAGGTGTGTGACCCCGAGCGTGGCCAGGTAGGGCACGCGTTCGGCGGCGTCGTCCAGCGTGAGCTCGGGTCCGAGCTGCAGCCGGTAGGTCGAGACGGGTACGGTTCGCCCCTCACCGACCAGGCGCCGGGCTGCGGTGGCCTGACGGGCTTCGCTCATGCGCCCGGGCTCGGTGCGGCCGCGGGGGTGCCGGCGAGCGTCCGCGGGGATTCCACCGGTGGCCGGGTGAGCATGACGAGCGAGTGGTGCTCGAGCACCAGCGTGGCGCACGCCTCGAACTTCTGGCCGCCTTCGACCCGCGAGTCGGTGTCGAGCACCGCGGTCCAGCCGGTGCCGTACTCGGCGGCGGGCAGCGTGAAGATCGCCGGCTCAGGTTGGGCGTTGTAGAGGACCAGGAAGCTGTCGTCGACGATCGGTTCGCCACGCAGGTCAGGCTCGGTGATGGCCTCGCCGTTCAGGAACACCATCACGGCCCGGGCTTCGTCCGCATGCCAGGCGTCGCCCGACATGTGCGTTCCCGCCGGCGCGAACCACGCGATGTCGCGCAGGTCGGACTCGCCGCCGCGGTCGGGGGCGCCGGCGAAGAACCGGCGCCGACGCAGCGCGGGGTGCTCGCTCCGGAGCCGGAAGACGGTCTGCGTGAACTCGAGGAGTGCGGACCGGTCTTCATCGAGGTCCCAGTCGACCCACGTGAGCTCGTTGTCCTGGCAGTAGCCGTTGTTGTTGCCGTGCTGCGTCCGGCCCAGCTCGTCGCCGTGCGCGAGCATCGGCACGCCCTGCGAGAACAGCAGCGTCGCGATGACGTTGCGCTGCTGACGCCCCCGAAGCTTGCGGATGGCGGGATCGGTCGTCGGGCCCTCGGCCCCGCAGTTCCACGACCTGTTGAAGCTCTCGCCGTCGCGGTTGCCCTCGCCGTTCGCGTCGTTGTGCTTCTCGTTGTACGACACGAGGTCGGCGAGCGTGAAGCCGTCGTGCGCCGTCACGAAGTTCACCGAGGCGATGGGCCGACGTCCCGTGTGCTCGTACAGGTCGGACGAGCCAGTCAGACGGCTCGCGAACTCCGCGAGCGTGGACGGCTCGCCGCGCCAGAAGTCCCGCACCGTGTCCCGGTACCGACCGTTCCACTCCGACCACAACGGCGGGAACCCGCCGACCTGGTATCCGCCG
>JAYTSH010000025.1:0-3807 GCA_043745755.1 Cellulomonas sp.
GTCGACGAGATGGTGCCGCGCGAGGGCGACGAGGGCGCGACCCCCATGCTCGACGTGCGTGTCCAGCTCTTTGTCGAGCGCGACAGCCAGAAGGCCATCATCATCGGCAAGGGCGGCTCGCGGCTGCGCGAGGTCGGAACAACGGCACGCCGCGAGATCGAGGCGCTGCTCGGCACGCGCGTGTTCCTCGACCTGCACGTCAAGGTCGCCAAGGACTGGCAGCGGGACCCGAAGCAGCTCGGCAGGATGGGCTTCTGACCAGGCGGACCGCCGATCGGGCTCGGTCCACCGTGCGGGATACTCGCCACGTGCCGAACCGCATCGCCACCAGCAGCGTCGTCGGTGTCATCGTGCTGGCTGTGCTCGGTGCGTTCATGGGCCCGCAGTGGGACCCGGTGCCCCTGAACGACCCGCTCGTCGTAGCCAGCTCGTCGACCGTCGTCACGTACGCCCCCCCCGCGCAGACGTACCCGGTGCGCGAGTCGGTCGTCACGGTGCAGCTCGACGGCACCACGACCGAGGCCAGGATCACCGAGCCGGTCGGGGCGAGCGGACCGCTCCCGGCCGTGGTGTTCGTGCACGGCGCCGGGACGGGGGAGTACTCCCGGGCCTTCAAGGCGCAGGCGTCCGCGCTCGCCGCGTCGGGCGTGGTCACGATGGTCCCGAACAAGCGGCTGGACACGTACTCGGCCCGGCACCGCGACTACGTCCGGATGGCGGCCGACTACGCCGCGTCCGTGCAGACTCTTCGGCACTGGCCCGGCGTCGACCCGACGAAGGTCGGCGTGTATGCCGAGAGCGAGGGCGCCTGGATCGCCCCCGTGATGGCAGCCGACGACCCGGGCCTCGCCTTCGTCGTGTTCGCCTCCGCGCCGGTCGTGCCGCCGCGCCAGCAGGCAGCGTTCGCGATGGACTCCTACCTGCGCAACACCGGGGTGCCGAACGGCGTGTTCCGCGCGATCCCGAGGGCTGTCGGGATGTCGCTTCCGGGCGGCGGTTTCGAGTACGCGGACTTCGACGTCGCGCCGTACCAGCGACGCATGCGCCAGCCGGCGTTCGTGGCCTACGGTGAGCGCGACGCGTCGACGCCGATGATCCAGGGCGCCGAGCAGATCATCCGTGACCTCGCGATCGCCGGGAACGGCCAGTACCAGGTGCGGTACTACGCCGGCGCGGACCACGGGCTGAAGGTCGACGGGGCGGTCTCACCCGCGTTCCTGCGCGACCTCTCCGGATGGATCCGCGGGCTGCCCGCGACGGCGCAGTCGGTGCCGCAGATCGCCGGAGCGACCCCGCACCAGACCTACTGGGCGGCGGCCTCGCCGGTGCCCCGCTGGCTCGGCGACGGCGATGCCGTCCTTGCCGTCGTGGTGGCCGCGGCGGGGTTGCTCGTGCTCGGGCCCTTGGCCGGGCTCGGCGTCGTCGGATGGCGTCGCGTGCGCGGACTGCCGGCGCGGCACCGCCTCGCGCCCGGGGTCGCCAGCCGGCTCGGCTGGATCGGCGGGCTGGCGCTGGCGACCGTCGGAGCTCTCGTCTGGTACCTCGTGGCGGTCGCGCGGCTCGCGCTGGACTACGAGCGCAACTCGACCATCGTCCACGGCGGCTGGGTCGGCGTGCGCCTGCTGGGGATCGCCGCCGTCGTGGCGTGCGCGAGTCTCGTGGACCTCGCACGACACCCGAACCATGGCGGATCCCGCGTGGCGACCGGCAGCTGGGGGCACGTCATCGTGTGGTCGGCACTCGCCGGAGCCGTCGTCCTGCTGGTCGTCACGGCGTACTGGGGTGTTTTCCAGCTCGGGATCTGACCGATCTGGGGCTTTCCGGCACATCGGTGGCCTCATCTAGGGCAGCATGTGCGCCGATAGTCATCGAGGGCGCAATGCTGTGCCCGCAGGGGTGGGGGTGAGCTGTGCGGACGTCGTGGGGATCGGCAACGGACCGCGGTCTCGTCCGCGCCGTGAACGAGGACGCCCTGCTCGCCTACCCGCCGGTGTTTCTCGTCGCGGACGGGATGGGCGGTCACGACGCGGGCGACGTCGCGAGCCGCCTCGCTGTCGAGGAGTTCGCGCAGCTCGCCGGCCGCACCTCCGCGTCGGCCGACGACGTGCACGCGTGCTTCGAGCGCACCGCCGCGCGGGTCCATGAGGCGTTCGAGGGCAGGGCAGGCGGCACGACGGTTGCGGGCGTCGCCGTCGCGGACGACGCGGACGGGTCCTACTGGCTCGTCTTCAACCTCGGCGACTCCCGCGTGTACCGCTGGGTGTCCGGCACGCTCACGCAGATCAGCGTCGACCACTCGGTCGTCCAGGAGCTCGTCGACCAGGGCGAGCTCCTGCCCGAGCTCGCCCGGACGCATCCGGAGCGCCACGTCCTCACGCGCGCGATCGCGACCGGCTCGACGCTCGAGCCGGACTACTGGCTCATCCCGGCCGGACCGCACGACCGCATCCTGGTGTGCTCCGACGGACTGACCCGCGAGGTGGCCGACGAGGCCATCGGCGAGGTCCTGGGTCAGTGCAGCGATCCGCAGGACGCCGCGCAGCAGCTCGTGCAGCGCGCGATCGAGGCAGGCGGTCGGGACAACGTGAGCACCGTGGTCGTGGACGTCGCGACGACGAGCTCTGGCGCGTCCGACGCGTACACGACCGTGCCGCGCCCGGCGGATCAGTCCGCGCCGGGCACCAGCACCGGAACCTGGGACGAGATGCTCGACGGCGCGACGGCGCCGCGGGCGACGACGACGGAGGTCGAGCTGTGATCGTGCCCGAGTACATGCCGGGGGACTGGCACGCGGTGGTCGCCGGAGGCGTCGTCGCGCTCCTCGCGCCATCCACGTCGTCCGACGTGGTGCGCGCTGTCTGGGCGGCCGTCCCCGCGCAGGGCGGTCTCGCCGACCAGCTCGAGGCGCTCCTGACGGGGGGGATCGCGCGGCTGCAGCCCTTCGCGCTCGTGGACCTCTCCGGCGGGCGCGTGCACGCTGCGCTCCGCGGCGGCGTGGAGATCGAGGTCCGCGGCGCGGACGGGGCGCGGGTGCTGGGCGCAGGTGAGGTCACGACGTGGTCCGAGCGTGTCGCCGACGGGGCCGACGAGGTCACGATCCGAGTGGTCGGCACGCCGTGGACGCCCGAGCTCGCGCTGCCCGTGGTCAGCGGCGTGGTGCGTGCGTCCGGTGTGCGCGTGCCGATCGCCGCACGTGACGCCGTCTCGGACGGGGCCGCAGCCGCGGAGCCCGCCGCGGTCGACGACACGCCCGATGACGCGCCCGATGACGCGCCCGACGACGCGCCGGATGACGCGCTCGCCCGCCTGAACGCTGACAGCCTCCCGACTCTCGACCCGGTGCCCGCTGCGCCCGACCTCATCGACCACGTCCCCGCGGGCGGCCCGTCCGAGTCGTTGCGCCGCGAGCTCGACGCCGCGTGGAACCTTCCGAGCGGTGCCGAGGTCGTCGCCGAAGCCGAGGCCGCGCTCGACTCCGGCTCGCTCGGCCTGGTCGAGGACACCGTCGTCCCGGACGACCACGACGGCATGACCATCCTCTCGAGCGACCTCCAGACGATCCGCCACCAGCTGCCGTCGTGGGCGGGCGACGAGGTGCCGGGTCCGTTCCGCGTCGCCGCGCCGCAGTTCGCACCCCCCGCGAAACTCGTCCTGTCGACCGGTCAGGTGGTCTCCGTCGACCGCTCCGTGCTGCTCGGCCGCGCGCCCCAGGTGTCGCGCGTGACGAACCGCGACCTCCCGCGCCTCGTCACGCTGCCGAGCCCGCAGCAGGACATCTCGCGGACGCACGCCGAGGTGCGCGCGGAC
>JAYTSH010000026.1:0-5260 GCA_043745755.1 Cellulomonas sp.
GTGTGGATGGACGGCTCGATGGACACCTGGCAGGTGTGCACAGGCGACGGCATCCCTGTGATCGAGCGCCGTGGGGTCGCGGCCGAGCCGATGAGCTGCATCGCCGACGCGTTCCGCACCGGTGAGCGACTGGTTCACCTCGCGCCCGGACAGGACCACACAGTCCGCTGGGGGCTGACCCTGCTGTGAGCCGCGGCGCCGCCTGCACGGCGCTCGCCAGCTCGGTCATCGGGGTCCGGCGACTCGGTGCCCAGAGGTCAGGCCCGACGGTTCAGCCGGCCTCAGCCGTAGTACTCGCCATCCGTCTGGACGCCCTTGGAGAACTCCCAGTGCCAACGCTCGAAGGGGCCGCTGCCGCCCGGGCGCGCCCACGACGGGTTGTCCCAGCCGTACGCCGGTCCGTTCTCGTTGAGCCACGTCCACCTGACCCCGGTCGTCTCTGACTTGCAGAGGTCGATGGCGAGACCCCAGCCGTGGTTGCTCGTGCCCGGGGGCGCCGCGAGGCCACCCTTCTGGGCCTTGACGGACCGCTGCTGGGCGAGCGTGCGATACCCGCTCTCGAGGCACATGTCCGCACCGAAGCGGGCCACGAACGCCTGGTTGAGGACCGCGAACGACACGGCGGCGTCCGCCCGGATCTGCGTGCGGCCGTCCCAGAGCGTGCACAGGTCGGAGACATTCAGCTGGCCGTTGCTCCCGGCCGGGCGAGTCGTCCCGTCGCATCCCGGCAGCGGTTCGCGCTCATCCGATCGGCTGGCGGTGAGCGTGGAACGGATGGCAGTGGCGTCGGCCGAGACGAGGGACGCGGGCGGAAGGACCGAGAGCGGCACGGAGGTCAGCGCCTCGACCGTGCCAGGCACCGTGGAGTCGGTGAGCACTTCTCCGGCGACGGCAGCGCGGGCAGACATCGACCGCTGGCTGACCGGTACGACGACCGTGATGCCGACAAGGGCGACGAGCACACCGAGCCGCGCCAGGTTCCGACCCGGCCGACCGGTAGCCCGATCGCCAGGGGCGTGCGTCACGGATGCGCTGCGTGCCTGCTCGGACGCGCGCCCGCGACGACGCGAGGGGGCATCGGCAGATGCGGGCTCCGCACGATGCGACCCCACGACACCTCCGACGCTCTCGACCTGGACGACCGGCACCGCGCTCGATCGGCCGACGCCGTGAACAGCGCCAGATACCTCGGTGCGATCACGAAACAGTAACGGAAGACGGGAGCCCTTCCAAGCCCCTTGGACACTTGTCCAGCCGAGCGTGGTGTGGTACTCAGCGGGGCTGTTCGCGCTGCATCGCGTCCCGAACCTCGCCCACGAGCTCCTCGAGGATGTCCTCGAGGAACACGACACCCACGACGCGACCGTCGTCGTCCACACGCGCGAGGTGCGACCCCGACGCCTGCATCGCCGCGAGCGCGTCCTCGACCTCGGCGTCGGGCATGACGGCCGCGAGCGCTCGCACGCGCCACGTGGGCACCGGGACGTACCGGGTCACGTCGTCGGCGTAGAGCACGTCTTTGAGGTGCACGTACCCGGTGAGCTCACCCTCCGGCCCGGCGACCGGGAACCTGCTGTACCCGGTCCGGGCCACGAGCCGCTCGACCTCGTCGGGGGTCGCGCCGACCGCCACGGTCCGCAGGTCCGCGAACGGAACCATGACGTCGGCCGCGGTCCGGTCCGAGAACTCGATCGCACCCGAGAGCAGACCCGACGGGTCGGCCAGCAACCCCTCGGCCCGCGACCGCTCGACGATCGACTGCACCTCTTGGGCGGTGAACGCCGAGGCGATCTCCGCCCGGGGCTCGACCCCGAACAGTCGCAGAACATGGTTGGCCGTCCAGTCGAGCGACGTGACGACCGGCCGCACCAACCGGCCGACCCAGACGAGCGGTGGACCGAACAGCAGCACAGCTCTTTCCGGCCCTGCGACGGCGAGGTTCTTCGGCACCATCTCGCCGAGCACGACGTGCAGGTAGACGACCAGCACGAGGGCCACGACGAAGGCGATCGGGTGCGCCAGACCAGGCCGCGCACCGACCGCGTCGAGCGGCCGCAGAAGGAGGTGCGCGATCGCCGGCTCCGCGACGAGACCGAGGCTCGTCGAGCACACCGTCACGCCGAGCTGCGCGACCGCCAGCATGAGCGAGACGTGCTCCATCGCCCACAGCACGGTCCTCGCGCGACTGTCGCCGGCATCGGCGAGAGGCTCGATCGAGCTGCGCCGCGCGGAGATGATCGCGAACTCCGCCGCCACGAAGAACGCGTTGCCCGCGAGCAGGAGCAGGGCCAGCAGGAGCGCCCAGGACGTGCTCATCGGTGCCGACCTCCGTCGAGGCCGCGGTCGCCGTCGGCCGTCTCGCCGTCATCGACGGGCGCCACGGCAACCCGCTCGACCCGCCGTCCCTGCATCGCCTCGACACGCAGCCGCACGTCGTCGGCGACGACCTCGTCACCGACCTCGGGGACACGGCCCAGGAGCGCCATGACCAGTCCGCCGAGGGTCTCGTACGGCCCGTCCTCCGGGACGGACAACCCGGTCGCCTCGGTCAGCTCGTCGGGCCGCAGGAGGCCCGGAAGCGCCCACGACCCGTCGGCCCGCCGCGTGACGGTGCTGCGCCGTCGGTCGTGCTCGTCGGCGACGTCGCCCACAAGCTCCTCGACGACGTCCTCGAGCGTCACGACGCCGGACGTGCCGCCGTACTCGTCCACGACGACCGCCATCTGCATCCCGAGCTCCCGCAGCTCGACGAGCAGCGGCCCCAGGCGCACCGTCTCGGGCACGCGGGGCGCGTCCACCATGAGCGCCGCAGCGGGCACGTCGCTCCGCCGCGCGTACGGGACGCCGATCGCTCGGCGCAGGTGTACCAGCCCGACGATGTCGTCTCGACCGTCGCCGACGACCGGGAACCTCGAGTGGCCCGTCTCGCGAGCGAGCGCGACGACGTGGGACGCCGGGTCGTCCCGACGCACGACGACGACCCGCTGGCGGTCGGTCATGACGTCGATCGCGGTGAGCTCCTCGAAGTCGAGCGAATTCGTCAGCAGCGTGGCGGTCGACTCGTCGAGCGTGCCGACCCGCGCCGACCGGCGCACCAGCGAGGCGAGCTCCTGGGGTGAGCGCCCGCCGGACAGCTCCTCCCGCGGCTCGACCCTGACCCGGCGAAGCAACGCGTTGGCGCTCCCGTTGAAGACGACGATGAGCGGCCGCAGCACCGCCGTGAACGCGCGCTGGAAGGTGGCAACGGCGCGCGCCGTGCCGAGCGGGCGGCTGAGCGCGAAGTTCTTCGGGACGAGCTCCCCGAACAGCATCGAGAACACGTTGACCAGGACGAGCGCCAGCACGCCCGCGACGGCGCCACCCACGGCTCGGCCGAGCACCGAGGCCTCGAGGGGGACGCGCAGCAGCGTGATGACCGCCGGCTGGGTCGTGTAGCCGAGCAGGATCGTGGTCACGGTGATCCCGACCTGCGCCCCGGACAGCTCGGTCGACAGGCGGGCGAGCGCCTTGCGGACGGACTGGCCGCGACGGTCGTCGGCCTTGGTCTTCCGGTCGACGACCCCGGGGTCGAGCGTGACGAGGGAGAACTCGCTCGCGACGAAGACGGCGGTCCCGACGGTGAGGAGCACGCCGAGGCCGACGAGGAGCCACTCGGTCAGCACGTGCCACCGCCGTGACGCGCCCGGAGGGCAGGGATGATCAGGACAGTGTGGGAGCCGGCATGGTCGCTCCCGGGCTCGAGAACCCGGGCGGGACGCCGGCAGCTACTTGAGCTGCTCATGGTGGGAGCCATCATACGGAACCCGTCCGGCGCCAGACGATGGCCCGCGTCCGACCGGGTGTCGCGAGGCGTCCTGCCAGGAGTTCCGCCCCTCCCTGTGCCACGCTGACCTCATGGCGATGAGCAGCAGCGCTGGCGCGCCGACGCGGCCGAGCGAGGGAACAGCCACCACAGTAGTTCTCGTGGTCGAGGACGAGCCCGCGATCGCGTCGGCGATCGTTCAACGACTGTCCGCCGAGGGTTGGCGCGTCGAGTCGGTCGGTGACGGGCATGCGGGCGTCGAGGCGGCGGCCCGGATGCGGCCCGACGTCGTCGTTCTCGACGTGATGCTGCCGGGCATCGACGGGCTCGAGGTGTGCCGGCGCATCCAGGCCGAGCGGCCCGTGCCGGTCCTCATGCTCACGGCGCGCGACGACGAGACCGACATGCTCATCGGTCTGGGCGTCGGGGCGGACGACTACATGACCAAACCCTTCTCGATGCGCGAGCTCGTGGCCAGGACCAAGGCGTTGCTGCGGCGGACCGAACGTGCGGCCCGGGCAGCCGAGCTCGCGAGCACGCCCAACCTCTCGGAGCCGCCGATGACCGTCGGCGACGTCGTCGTCGACCAGGCACAGCGCCGGGTCCACCGCGGCGACGTCGAGGTTCACCTCACTCCGACCGAGTTCGACCTCCTCGTGACGCTCGCCGGGAGCCCGCGGACCGTGCTCACGCGCGAGCGGCTGCTCGCCGAGGTGTGGGACTGGGTCGACGCGAGCGGCACACGCACCGTCGACTCGCATGTCAAGGCCCTGCGGCGCAAGCTCGGCGCCGACCTGATCCGCACGGTGCACGGCGTCGGGTACGCCTTCGAGCCCGCGGAGCCGCCCGAGTGAGCATGCCCCAGCACGTGCGCGGCGAGGCTCTGCGGGGCCGGCTGCCGGACGTGCGTCCGCTCGACGGCCTGCGTTCGATCAAGATCAAGCTCGGGGTGCTCGTCGCCGCGACAGTGACGCTGGCTGCACTGATCACATGGCTCGGGACGAACAACCATCTCGGTCCCTCGCGGACGCTCCCACTCGCGATCCTCATCTCGCTCGTCCTCACCCAGCTCCTGGCGCGCGGCATGACGTCGCCTCTGCGTGAGATGACCGCGGCCGCGCGCGCGATGGCAGGCGGCGACTACTCCCGGCGCGTGCAGGCGACCAGCCGTGACGAGGTCGGGCAGCTCGCGACGGCGTTCAACACGATGGCCGACGACCTCGAGCAGGCCGACACGCTGCGCCGCGAGCTGATCGCCAACGTCTCGCACGAGCTGCGGACCCCCGTGACCGCGCTGCAGGCCCAGCTCGAGAACATCGTCGACGGCGTCAGCGAGGCCGACCCGGCGACGATGCGCGTCGCGCTCGCGCAGACCGAACGTCTGGGCCGGCTGGTCACCTACCTGCTGGACCTGTCGCGCGTCGAGGCGGGCGCAGTGGGCCTCGAGATCACGGAGGT
>JAYTSH010000027.1:0-8707 GCA_043745755.1 Cellulomonas sp.
GTCTACGACGCCGTGCACGCCCAGCTCGAACCGCCACTGGGTCGCGACCTGTCCGCCTACCACCGCGTGCGGCGGGCACGGAACGCCGGCGACTACCGCCAGGAGCACGACGCCGTCGCCGACGACGTCCTCGCCGACCACCCCGGATGCCGGAAAATCGTCGACATCGCCAAGCGCGTCATCGGCCAGATGCCACCGTTCTGATCGATGACGGGCGCACCGACTGGGTGTTCGCCAGATGACACGCCGCCCGTTCAAGTGCTCGAAATCGATGATGGCCGCTCCGACTGGGTACCCGCGGCCACCCAGGCTCGAGGTTCCGCCCTCCGCCCCGGAGCGCTCGAAATCAGGGACTCGGCCCCTTCGGAAACGGGGACTCACTTCGCGCGCTGCAACCTCACCGGCGCCTCGGACCTCCGCGTCGGCCCAGTGCGATGACGGCAGGGTCGCCGTCATCGTGCCAACGCCTACCCAGCGGATGACGCCAGCCTGCCTCCCGATCCGGGCCGCACAACGCGCAAGAAGAGTCTCCGGTCTCTCGTTGCTCGCCTTCTACCGGGGAGCCGGGCGCTCACTGCGGGCAGCCTCGTGGGCAGCGAAGAAGTCGTTGACCTTCGCCGCCAGCTCGCCTTGGGGCGGGATGTAGGTCGTTCCCACGACGACTCCGCTCATCGATCCAGGTGTAGGGGTTTCGATCCGTTCGTCCAGATCGCGTGCGGCACGGGACGCCAGGACACCCCCGATCGGCCCTAGCTTGTCGCCGAGCAAGCTGTGAAGCTCCGAACGTGGAGGTCAGGCATCAGCGCTTCGTGCGCAGCGCATTGACTCCCTCCGAGACTATCGAGCTTGAACGCGTCGACGCCCTTGCCCTCCAGCTCAGCGAGCACCTCCTGGCCAGCGCGGCCGAGATCGACCTCGTCCATATCCACCGCGCGCCGAGCAGCGCCGTCCAGACGATCGTCGCCGCGATGCTGCGACAGCATCTCAGCTTCCGCGAGGAAGTCGTGCTCACTCCCAGCGCGGGGTTCATCACTCGCGCGCGCCCCGACTTCGTCTACAGCCTCGGCGCAGGACGCGGCGTCATCGCCGAGGTCGAGCGTGGCGGCACAACAACGAACAACCACGATTTGAAGGACCTGTGGAAGACCCACATCGCACCGGACGCCCAGCACCTGTTCCTCGTCGTGCCGAACGCGAACTGGAACGAGGCCGGCACGGCACGGGAGCACCCGTACACCCGGGTCCTCGGGCGACTCGGATCTTTCTTCGGCGACCCACGGCGCGAGATCGACGTCGTCAGCCTCCACGTCTTCGGTTACGGCCGGGACTCGTGATCGACGTCGACCGGAAGAGGGCGGCGGTAGCAGTCCTGGTAGCAGTTCGCCGCCGAACCCAACCGCTCGCGCCGATCCGCCCCTAGCCGCGGAACCCGCTGACCTGCACAAATACGTCCGGCCGCACCCACCTCCGACCGCTCGGGGGAACTTGGAAAACGTGTTGGGATTGTGCCCTCGAGGTTCGAATCCCCCATCCTCCGCTGGTGTTGGGCCCGTGACCTGCAGCGATGTGGGTCGGCTTGGGGTCATCGCGAACGTCAGTTGAGCGAACCCGCCTTCGCAGGCGCGCGAGTCACCAGGCTGTCACTGTGTCAGCAAGCCTGCATCAACGTGTCCGAGCCCGCGAGAAGACCCGATGCCTGAGCCGATCAATGGCTGGAGACGTACGCAGCGAGGGCGTCGCACACGGCGGTGGACGAGCCACCGCAGCGCAACGCCATGCGGCATCCGGGCGGTTCGGTGCGCTCGGGCGCCGCCTCGTCCTGCCGTCAGTCGTCATCATCTTTCCCTGCTCTCCGCGCCAGGTGCTGGAACGCCTTGCTCGTCGTGCTGACGCCCAATCCCCGCGGGCGGAGGCTGCGGCCCGCGTGACGGGCGCTCACCCGATGTGGTGTGCTACTGCCCATGAGCCCGAAGAGCCGTGGTCGAGCCTCAGGGCGAGGCCGTTCGCCTCAGCGCCAGCCAGCAGCCGGTCGCCGGCTGACACCGCTGGATCACCTGCTGCAGGAGTCTCGGCTGTTGCAGGGCGCCGACCTGCTGACCGCAGAGGCCGTCGCGAGCGCGTGGCTGGGCGCGGCCTGGCAGACGCGCACGCTGGGTCAGGGGGACCCCGAGGGTGAGCTCGTGCGCGAGGTCGTCGCCGCCACGCGGGGACGCCGAGCCGACGACGCGTACCTGGCGCTGCACGCCTTGGCGACGATCCCCGCCGAGAGCTGGCGGGACGACGTCGCCCGTGCTCTGGCGACCGTACCCCTGGGCCTGGTGCCCACCTGGGCGGTCAACCCGAGCACGCACGTGCCCGAACCCCCCGTGCGCGCGCTCCGGTGGTCCGACCCGTGGGGCTCCGAGCTGGTGCACCTGCTCTACTTCGCCGAACCCGTCGAGCACTCGGTGATCGTGTTCGAGACCACGGTCGGCGGCCGGTACATCCGCTCGATGAGCGTCGGGACCCAGGACGGCGATCCGGATCCGGTTATCGGCAACATGACGAGGGCCGAGATCGAGCTGGATGAGGCGCTCGCCGACGTGGCCGACGCGCTCCGGCAGACCGACCTGACCTGGCCCCCGCAGGACGACCTCGACTTCGTGATGTCGCGCGCGCTCACGCACTGGCGGACCCACGGGCACGACAACGGCGTCGACCGCGCCCCGATCACTGACGCCGAGCGCCATCGGCTCATCGACGAGTTCATCGACGAGCAGAGCGTCGAGGTCGAGCAGGACGTCGCCGAGGTCCTGGCCGACACCTTCATCGACTTCGGTGACGGTTACCTGCACGGCGGGGTTCTCGCGTGGAACCCGGGCGAGGTGGAGCTCTTCATGCTCGACTGGGTGCACCGCAAGGTCCTGCTCGAGCCCGCGTGCATGGACGCCCTCCCGACCGTGCTCGCCGCGTGGGTGAGCTTCGCGCTGCGGCGCCAGGGCGTGGCGCCCGCGCACATCACACCCGTGGTGGAGCGGGTGACCGCGGTCCGGGGGGAGTACGTCGACGCGCTCGGTGACAGCAGTCTCGCTGGACCCGCCAAGGAGCTCATGACCCGGCTCCTCGCCGCCGGCGCCGACCTCCAGGACCACGAGGCGGTCAATCGTGCCATCGGCGCGTACAACGCCGAGCAGAACGCGCGTCGGGCTCTCGACCAGTGATGGCCTTCGCGGTCGAGCAGGCCCTGCGGCGCTTGGACGACTCCGCCCGGGACGACGCGCGGGCAGCGATCGAGTCGCTGCTGCCCGAGCACGGGGACTGGTCAGACCTGCTCCAGCTCTCCCTGCAAGGCTTCCTCTGGTACCAGCTGCCGACGAAGTGGCTCACCAGCAGCTCGCACCACCACGAGATCGCGCGAGCCGTGGGCGATCTGTTCGAGGCCGGCGGCCTGGACCGGTACGCCGCCCTGTGCCGTTCGGCCGAGACCCGCGAGCTCATCGATCTGCGCGACAGCGACCCGCAGGAGGCGCGTCGGCGGTTCCGGACGCTCATGACGGACTCGGGGGTCGATCCGGCGGACACGCCCGCGCTCACCTGGGGTCCGATACAAGGCATGACGGAGTACTCCGCCTGCCTGCACGTGAGCGCGGTCCTGGAGGCGGCCGTCGTCGACGGTGCGCTCGTGCCGGGCCGACGAGGCTGGCGGACCGTCGCGGGCACCATCACGGACCGCGCGCTGCGCGGGCCCGACCCCGCCGGCACGCACTCGTCGCTCCTCGCGAGCATCGAGGACGAGCGCCGCGGGGACTGGCTCGTTGAGCTGCGTCGTCGGACGCTCCTGCCCGACGACGTGTCAGCAGCCCTCGCGGAACAGCTCGCGCGACCACCCGTCGACGGCGACCTCAGCTCGGTCGCCACATCTCTCGAGCCGCTCGCGTGGTTCCTGGGCCAGGTCGGAGAGGGCCTCACGCTGACCGAGCGTGGCTACCTCCCCCGCCGCCTCGTCCTCGACGCCGACGAGCGGTACGACTGGTTCGAGCTGAAGCCTCAGTTCTCCGTCCGCACCGAGCGGGACCTGCCCGAGCTCACGGCCATTCATCGGCTCGCGCGGGAGGCTCGCCTCGTCACGCTGAGTCGTCGGCGACTGACGATCTCGGCTCGCGGCCGTGCCGCGCTGAGTGACGAGCAGCCCCTGGTCAGGGCGGTCCTGGCTGCGATCTTCGATCCGACGACCTGGGCGGGTGACGCCGCTGTCGGCACGGCTGTGAGCCTGGTCAGCAGTCGCTCGGTGACACGTCCCAGCACAGACGAGCTCGACGTCGCACTCCACCGCTACCTGCGGTCCCGCTGGCGTCCCAGAGCCTCTGAGCTCACCGTCACTGACGTTCGAGGCGCCTACCGCGTGCTGCTCCACGCTGGTCGCGCATTCGACTGGTTCGCCCCGGAGGAACGAGGGGTGTGGGACCGTGCACCGGCGCTCACCGCGATCGGCCGAAGCGCCAGCCTGCTCGGCCTGGCCGCTGTCGCCCGAGCCCCACGCCGCTGACGCGGATGCGGATGCGGATGCGGACATCTGTCAGCCGCATGCACGTTCGCCACATCCGCGCGCGACCGGCCCCACGCCTCCCTCCCCGCGTGCCACCCGGCCGGCTCGCCGTAGGCTCGCTCGTCGTGGCCACGTTCTCCTCTGTGACAAGACAGCACGTCCTCCAGGCGATCGCCGAGCACGACGTCCGCGGCGGCGAGCAGTTCCTCGAGGTCTACGGTTTCGAGCCGTCCCCGGGCTACGCGCTCGTCCACGAGGGCCGCAGCTACGACGTGACGGCGATCCTCGGGGTTGCCCATCGCTTCGCCACGGGGAGGCTCGCGCCGCCGGACGAGTTCAACAGCGACAGGCCGGGCGCCGTCGCGATCCTGCGCAGACGGGGCTTCGAGGTGTCCGAGCCCCCGTCGGCGTCACGCGCCGCGCCCTCACGCCCCCTGCGCGCGCAGCGGACCACGCGGACCCCCGTCGCGCGGTCCACCGCCAGCCGCGAGATTCCGCCCGCGATCTGCCCGACGTGCTCGATGACCGTCCCCGCCACAGGCATCTGCGACGACTGCGGCTGAGGCTGACAGCCCTGCCGGCCGCGCTCTACCCGAGCCGCGTCACGGCGTCGCGCTCCAGCCATGCCCGTGCGCCCCGCGCCGCGACCACACCGGTGCTGAACGAGGCCTGCAGCAGGTAGCCGCCGGTGGGCGCCTCCCAGTCGAGCATCTCCCCGGCGACGAACGTGCCGGGCAACCGGCGCAGCATCAGCGACTCGTCGACCTCCGACCACGCGATCCCACCGGCGGTCGAGATCGCCCGCTCGATCGACATCGTCCCCGTCACCTCGACCGGCACCGCCTTGACCAGCGCGGCGATCGCGCTGGGGTCGGTCGGCAGCGCGCCGGCGCGCGACTCCCGCAGCAGGGCGATCGCGACCAGGTCGAGACCGATCGAGCGGCGCAGCCAGGTCGAGCCGGAGTCCTTCGGTCGGCGGCGGCTCAACCGCTCCGCGAGCTGGTCGACTGTGTGATCGGGACGGAGGTCGACCTCGAGGACGCACCGTCCGTCGGCATCGAGGGCGTCGCGGATCGCAGCGCCGCTCGCGTAGACCGGGCCACCCTCGATGCCGGTCCGCGTCACCATCGCATCGCCGCGCACCTGCTGGCTACGAAGACCGCGGACCGTCAGTCCCACGTTCTTCAGCGGCGTCCCCGCGAACCGGTCGGTGAGCGTGCCCGACCATTCGACACGCACCCCGACGTTCGCCGGCCGAAGGGGTGTCACCGCCACACCTCGATCGGAGAACGGGCCGACCCATCCGCCGTCCGAACCGAGCCGCGGCCAGGACGCCCCGCCGAGCGCGAAGATCGCCACGTCCGGGGCGACCTCGATCGTCGCGCCGTCGGCCCCGGTGAAGCTCAGCCCACTGTGACCGCCCACCCAGCCGGTCCACCGCCGCCGCGTCTCGACCCGCACCCCGAGCTCGGCCAGGCGCGCCAACCAGGCACGGAACAACGGTGTCGCCCGGAACGCCTGCGGGAACACCCGCCCGCTCGACCCGACGAAGGTCGGCTCGCCCAGGCCCGCACACCAGTCCCGGAGATCCTGCGGACCGAACACGTCGAGCATCGGCGCCAGCTGGTCGGCTGATCGGCCGTACCGGGAGAGCAGACGGTCCCGGGCCTCGGAATGGGTGATGTTCAGTCCGCCGTGACCCGCGAGGAGGAACTTGCGGCCGACCGACGGCATCCGGTCGTAGACCGTGACGGCCACACCGGCGCGGGCCAGCACCTCGGCGGCGATCAGCCCCGCCGGGCCGCCACCGATCACGACCGCCGTGCTCATCGGCCGTATCGAACGAGCTCGACGGTGGGTATCAGCACCGGCCGAACGTAGCCCACGGGCGACAGCTCGCACCAGCGGTAACCTGACCACGCGACAGGCTCCGCCGTCGGACGAATTCGCGTGGTGGTGTCCTCGGCCCGACCGGTCGCCACGGTCGGCATCGAGCACGGGAGTGGACCAGATGAGCAGGGCGCACACGGTGCCGGTGCGGGGCGAGAGTCCGCGGCCGAGGACGTCGACAGGCGAGCGCAAGCGGGAGCAGATCCTCGATGCGTCCGTCCGGGTCTTCGGGACCGGTGGCGCGAGCGCCGTGACCCACCGAGCCGTCGCCAAGGTCGCACACGTACCGCTCGGGTCGACGACGTACTACTTCACCGACCGCGACGACCTCCTGCTGCAGACCATGGCGCACGCGCGGGCGTGCGAGGCGATCCGGCTCGCGTCGATCGTCGACGCGCTGGACGAGGTCCTGACGATGGAGCGGTCGGTCGAGGTGCTCACCGAGATGTTCTTCGACAAGACCGTCGCGGACCCGCTCTACGACCTCGCGTTGTTCGAGATGTTCATGGAGGCGACCCGGAACGTGACGGTGCGCGACGAGGCGCGCGACTGGTCGCCCGACCTTCCGGATGTTCGACATGGTGCTCTTCTCCGTGGCGGCGATGCTGCTGCTCTCGCAGCTGACCGTGACCGCCGCCGTCGGTCCGACCGCGATCTTCTGGACCGTGGCCATCATCATCGTGTTCTTCATCCCGTACGGGCTGGTGACGAGCGAGCTCGGGTCCGCATACCCGGACGCCGGCGGCATCTACGCCTGGGTGGTCCGGGCGTTCGGCAACCGGTGGGGCAGCCGCGTCTCGTGGTGGTACTGGCTCAACGTCGGCCTCTGGGTCCCGAGCGTCTACCTGATGTTCTTCGGTGCGATCTCGTCGATGTTCTTCGGCGGCGAGCTGAACTTCTGGGTCCAGGTGGCCATCACCGTCACGCTGATCTGGATCAACTTCTGGGTCAACATCCGCAGCCTCAAGACGGGCACCTGGGTCTCCAACGTCGGGGCCGGCATCACGATCGCCGTGATCGTCGCCCTCGCCATCGCCGGCGGGATCTACGCCTCGGCGCACGGCTCGGCAACGTCGTGGACGGTGAGCAGCGTCATCCCGACCGATGCTCTCCCCGCCTTCATCGCCGCGCTGCCGATCGTGATCTACAACTTCCTCGGGTTCGAGCTCATGTCGTCGGCCTCGACGCAGATGGAGAACCCCCAGCGCGACGTCCCCCGAACGATCGCCATCGCCGGCGCGCTCATCGGCGGCTTCTACCTCATCGCCACGATCGGCATGCAGCTCATCTTCCCGGCCGGCGAGATCTCCCAGACGACCGGCCTCGTCGACGCGCTGCGCCGCGGGTTCGGCGACTCGGGTGTCGCCGGCGTCGTGGTCTCGATCCTCGGCATCGGCGCCCTGTTCTGCTTCTTCGCGAGCCTCGTGCCCTGGACCATCGGGGCCAACCTCGCCGCCGCCGAAGCCGCTGCGCAGGGTGACCTCCCCCCGATCTTCGCCAAGACGCACGCGACGCGCGGCACCCCGGTCGGGGCGGCGATGCTCTGCTCGATCGTCGGCACGGTCTTCACGATCGGGTACGCCGGCCTGTTCTCGCTGACCGGCGGCTCGATCGACAGCGTCTTCTGGAACCTGTTCGCGTTCTCCTCGGTCATCTTCCTGCTGCCGTACATCGTGATGATGCTGGCATTCGGCAAGCTCCGCCGCCTCGACCCCGACCGCCCTCGGCCGTACCGCGTCCCGGGTGGCGCCGTCGTCACCTCGCTCGTGACCTGGATCCCTGCGGTCCTCCTGGCCGCGGCCGCGGTGTTCTTCGTCTGGAACCCGTACGACTTCTCGTTCGCGGTGACCGGGTCGATCCTCATCGGCCTCGCCGTGACGGTCGGCATCCAGGAGTACTTCTGCTTCAAGTCGCCCGAGTGGACCCGCCTGCGCGCTCTCGAGCGCGGCGACGACCCCGACACGGCACGTCAGTTCGCCGACGTCGCCCCGCTGACCCTGGAAGGTAGCCAACCATGACCCGCACCCTCGCCTCCACCCCCGCGGCAGACGGCTACCGGATGCCCGCGGAGTGGGCGCACCACAGCGGCTGCTGGCTCATCTGGCCCGAGCGGCCCGACAACTGGCGCTTCGGAGGCAAGCCGGCACAGGCCGCGTTCACCGCCGTCGCGACGGCGATCGCCGGCACCGAGGCCGTCACCGTCGCCGTGTCCGCCCGGCAGTACGACAACGCCCGCAGCGAGCTCCCGGAGGCCATCCGGGTCGTCGAGATGTCCAACGACGACGCGTGGAT
>JAYTSH010000028.1:0-2826 GCA_043745755.1 Cellulomonas sp.
GCTGGCCGTCCCGTGACCAGGGTCTCAGCCGACGAGCTGCCACTGACCGGCCCAGAGTGCGTTGAGGTCGCTCTGCGCGACGTCGGAGAAGACGAGGGAGTCGCCGTCGCGCCTGAACCGAGCGGAGAACAGCGTGGAACCGTCGCTGAGGAGCAGGGTGATCCGGTTCCCCTCGATGACGAACGTGCCACTGCCGTCGGGCGGGTTGCCGACCACGTCGTCGTGGTCTCGCCAAGAGCCGTTCGCAAAGGTCAGCGTGTGGACGCCACCGTTGGTCGGCCAGTCGTTCTCGGGGAGCCCGCGGGCCAGCCACTCCGGCAGGGGTACGTCCGTTCGCCACGCGCCGTCAAGGACGCGCTGGTCACCGGCACCGGCGCCGGCAGTGGATGTTCCTGTGGACGTGCGCTGGCAGGGAGTGACTGTCGGGGTGGTGACTCCCATGGACAGCGCGCGGATTATTGCGATGGCCTCGGAGTTACCGGGTTCGCGCGTGACGGTCGCCTCAACCCCCGAAAGCCGTCGGCGGAATGCCTCGAGCGTGGAGGCATCGACCACCGTGACCCCGAATCCTGCGCGGCACGCCTGCGCGGCGCCCCTGTCGAGGTTGAGCCGACGTGCGATCCATCCGTCCCGCGTGGCGGTGGCCGCCTGACGCAGCTCCCTCCGGGTGCCGTCCTGCAGCCTCGACCAGGCCTTCTTGGTGAGCGTGAGCGAGAGCACGTCGGCGTACAGAGGAACGTTTGCCGTGAACGTGCCCACGTCGACGACGTTGGGACCATGCGGGTCGAGCACGGCGAGTGCTCCGGTGAGCTTGCCGGCCCGAGCCTGCTCCTCGAAGTCGAAGCCACCGACCCAGACGGGTTGCGCGCCCAGCGCCCTCACGGACGACGCCGCGACGGAATCGGGCCACGTCCTGATCGTTGCCCCGGGGAACTCGTCGAGCGAGGTGAGCGGCGAGCCGTAGGACTCGGCGAGGCGCAGTCCGATGGGGACGAGAGCCAGCGGCTCGAAGCCGGCCGCCCGCACACCCTCGTGCATGCGGTCCGCGATCGGGTCCCCGACGACCGCGTCCAGAGCCGGGTCGCTCGGGACGAGCATCGGGACCTCCAGCGGCTCCAGGCTGGTGACCCCGGCCGGCCCCCATGCTCGGGACGCCACTGCGAGACCGTCGGTTGCCGACGTCGGAGAAGTGATGAGGGACGTCGCGTGCTCGGCCGGGAGCGCCACGTCGTCGGGGGCCTCGACGTCGACCCGAACCGCCCCCGACGTACGCTCCGCGACTTCGGAGGCGAAGAGCTGTGCGATCTGGTGGGCGGGACTGCCGGCGCGATCACCGACACGAATCGTGAGCCTGGTCGTGGTCGACGTCGCGCCGGCCTTGTCCTGTCCGGTGGCGGCCGAGCAGCCGGCGATGGACAGGGCCGCGACGGCGATCAGAGCCGTGGTCGTGTGATGCATGGGTCCAGCCTCATCCCCGTGTGGCCGGGGCACATCGGTGCGGACCGAGGATACGGGGGTGCGGGTATCCGTGGGGTGGGAGCGACGATCACGCCGACCTCTGTGACGGGACCGCTGCTAGCGGCGCTGCCGTTGCTGGTCGTGCCTTTGCTCCTCCGCTGGCTACTCGGCCCTAGCCGAACCGTGCGGCTGCTCATAGGCGGCGCCTGCGTCGTGGCTGTCGCCCGGCTGCTGTGGTTCGATCCCCTGCTCGATCGCCGGTGCGTGGATGGCTGCACGCCGAGTCCTCTCGCCCTCCTCGCGTCGTCGTCGAGCGAGAGCGTGCTGCGTGTCGCGGAAGCGCTCGTTCCCGTGCTGTGCGCGCTCGTCGGTGTGGTGATCGCACGTCGATTCCCAGTACCCGTCCGATCGGCCTGCGCGGGCCTTCTCGTGGCGTCCGGGATGCGAGCAGCGGCCATCTGTTCGACTCCGTCCAGCGCCCTGAAACTGTCGTGGAACATCCTCGCGCTCGTCGCCTCTGCGGCTGCGGTGGTCTTCGCGGTGGGGGTCGCGGGGTGGCCCTCGGTTCGCCGCCTACGCGCCAGGCTCGCCGTGGCGCGGCTGGTGCGGCGGCTGTCCGGAGCGCGCGACATCGACGACGTCAGCGCGGCAGTGGCGCGGGCGCTGGCCGACCCGACTGCCGAGGTGCGGTACCGCTCACCGACGGGCTGGGTGGACGCCCGGGGAGCTGATGTCCGCGCGCCCGGCCCCGAGGCGGTGGAGGTACGACGGGGCGGCGGCGTCATCGCCGCGATCGTCACCCCCCGAACCAGCGGTCGGGCGCCGACCGCCGTCCGGCTCGGACCGACACTCGAGCTGGCGCTCGCCAACGAACAGCTCCGCGCGCTGGCCCTCGCCCGCGTCCAGCAGCTGCGCTTGTCGCGGGCGCGCATCGTCGCCGCGGGTGACGCCGCTCGACGGGGGCTCGAGCAGAACCTTCACGACGGTGCCCAGCAGCGACTCGTTGCGTTGACCTTCGAGCTGCGACGCGCTCGGGCCCGCGCCGAGGGCGTGCGTGCTGTCGAGCTCGACGCGGCCATCGCCATCGCTACGGCGGCGCTCGAGGAGCTGCGGGAAATCGCTCATGGGATCTTTCCCGCGACCCTTACCGAGGCGGGTCTGTCCGCGGCGCTGCACGAACTCGCCGGCGCATCGGTGCACGCGGTCTCGGTGGTGCACATCGACGACGAGCGGCTGCCGGCCGACGTCGCAATCGCGGCCTACTGCATGGTTGCCGAGGTCATCGAGCACTCACCCGCGGCGATCGACGTACGACGTCGGGACGGCGACACGCTTGTCGTACGCCTCACCGTGCCGGGTCGACCACCG
>JAYTSH010000029.1:0-6053 GCA_043745755.1 Cellulomonas sp.
CCGTCGAGTCCTTCGCGGCCATCACGCCGTCGACCAGGTAGGGCGTCGAGCCGATGACGACCGTCTGTCCCACGGGGTCGGTGGCGCCGACGGCGCCCGGGGCGCCGAACAGCGTCGTGGCCAGCTCGGCGCCGATCACCACGACGCGCCGCGACTGCGTGAGGTCGTTGGCCGCGAACGTCGTCCCCTGCGCGACCGTCGAGCTCGTGACGTCGAAGTAGCTGGCGGTCGTGCCGATGATCTGCGCGGTCGTGGACTTCTTGCCCGCCGTGACCGTCTGCGAGCTCGTGATCTCCGGGACGACGGCCTTGAGTGCGGTCGAGGTGCCCGAGTCGACCGACGCCTGCAGCGCGTCGGCGACGTTGGTCGTGAGGTTCTGGAAGCGGACACCGCCCCCCGTACCCGATCGCACCGTGAGGACTGACGTGCCGAGCGAGTTGATCTGGTTCGAGACGGCTTGCGCCGACCCGGCACCCACGCCGACGAGCAGGATCACCGAACCCACGCCGATGAGCACACCGAGGAGCGTGAGCACCGAGCGCATCACGTTCGAGGTCATCCCGCGCAGCGCCGACCGCAGGATCTCCAGGGCGTTCACGCGACAGCTCCTGTCTCGGCCGCAGCCGGGTGCATGACCGGGTCGTCCGAGACGATCCGGCCGTCGCGCATGCGCACGACCCGCCGCGTGCGCGCTGCGACATCCGGCTCGTGCGTGATCAGCACGATCGTGCGACCTGTGTGACCCAGCCGCTCGAACACGTCGAGGACCTCCTCGGTCGAGTGCGAGTCGAGGTTGCCCGTCGGCTCGTCCGCCAGGATGAGGTCAGGCGCGTTGACGAGCGAACGGGCGACGGCGACCCGCTGCTGCTGGCCGCCCGACAGCTGGTTCGGGCGGTGCTCAGCGCGCGGCGCCAGCCCGACGAGCTCGAGCGCGGCCTGTGCGCGCTCGCGCCGTTCCGCCGCACCGACGCCCGCGTAGAGCATCGGCAGCTCGACGTTGGCTCGTGCCGTCATGCTCGAGATCAGGTTGAACGACTGGAAGATGAACCCGATCGACCGGTTCCGCACGACCGACAGCGCACGCTCCGACAGCGACGCGACGTCGATGCCGTCGAACAGGTACTGCCCCTCGGTCGGGACGTCGAGGCACCCGAGGATGTTCATCATCGTCGACTTGCCCGAGCCCGAGGCGCCCATCACGGCCACGAACTCGCCCGCCTCGACCACGAGGTCCACGCCGTCGACCGCGCGCACCTCGCCGTCACCCTCGCCATAGATCTTGCGGACGCCCCGGAGGTCGAGAACCGGGGGCCTCGTCAGGCCGGCCATCAGCCACCGTTCCGTGCGCCGCCGAAGCCGGCGCCGCCGCCCGTGCCCGCGCCGCCGAAGCTGTTCCGCAGCTGCTGCAGGCTGTTGGTGCTCGTGCCGACCGCGGTGTCGAGCGACACCACGACCTTGTCACCGGCCGAGACCCCCGAGACGATCTGGGTCGTCGAGTCACCCTGCAGGCCGACCGTGACGGCTGTCGTCGTCGTCGTGCCGTCGGCGGCGACGATCCTGACCGTCCCCGTCGTCGTGCCGTCCGCCGCCACGGTCCCGATCGTGACGGCGTTGCTCGGCAGCGTGACGGCGTCGGCCGCCTGTGCGGTCGTCACGGTCACGGCCGCGGTCTGGCCGAGCCGCACACCGGCCGGCGCGGAGTCGAGCGTGATGGTCGCCGCGTACGTGACGACACCGTTGGACGTGGTGCCGGTCGGCGAGATCGCGGTGACCTTGGCCGTCGCGGACACGTTCGGGACGGCAGGGAACGTCACCGCGGCGACCTGGCCCACGGTGAGCTTCGCGGCGTCGGCCTCCGCGAACGACGCCGCGGTCGTCAGGACCGACGTGTCCGCGACGGTCACGAAGCCGCCCGACGCGGTCGAGCTGCTCGAGCCGGTCGTCCCGCTCGAGCCCGTCGTGCCGCTCGAGCCCGTCGACGCGCTGGACGCGCTCGACCCGCCGCCGACGCTCGAGCCGACCACGCCGGTGACCGCGGTCACGGTGCCCGCGATCGGCGCGGTCAGCACCGCCTTCGAGACGTTCGCCTGTGCGGTCGCCAGGTCCTTCTTCGCCTGGGTCAGCGCCGCCTGGGCCGTCGTCACCTGAGACGTCGCGCTGCTGACCTGAGCCTTCGAGCTCGTCACCTGCGACTCGGTGCCCTTGGTCGTCGTCGTACCCGTCGGGCTGGTCGTCGTGGTGGCCAGCGCCGTCTGCGCATCGGCGAGCGACTGCTTCGCTGCCGTGAGCTGGAGGCTCGCTGTCGTGATCTGCTGCTGCGAGCTCGTCACCTTGGCCTGCGCCTGGGTGACCACGTCATCCAGGGGCCCGGTGTCGAGCGTGGCGACCTGCTGCGCGGCAGTCACGACGTCACCGACCTTCACGTCGACGCTCGCGACGGTCCCCCCCACGGCGAACGACGGGGACGACGTGGTCCCCGCGGCGATGGTGCCCTGCGCCGAGATCGTCGAGGACACCGTCCCCACCGCGGCGGTCGCCGTGCGGACCGTCGCGGCGGTCCCGGCCTGCGCGCTCGTCGGGTGCAGGTACCACCAGGTGCCCGCACCGGTGAGCGCGAGCACCGCGATGAGGCCCACGTTGGCCAGTCTCTTGCCCCGACGGCTGCGCCCCTGCGTGCGCCCACCTGTCGTCCGCTCCACACGCGACATCCGAGTCATGACGTCACCATGACGGGGATTGCTGGGATTCTTCGCGGAATACCTGGGTGCCACCTATGGATCTGGTGGGAGTGCCACCTGCGTCCGCTCACTTCTGGGTGCCGCTCGGCGCTGCGCCACCCGACGCGCCGAAGCCCGTCACACCCTCCGTGATGACCTGGGCCGTCACGGCGCCGGGTCCGGTCTGGGCCGTGGTGCTCGACCCCGTCGCGTGCCCGACGAGCAGCCCGCCCGCGAACAGGACGGCCGCGCCGACCACACCGACCAGGATCATCGTGAGCGACGGCCTGCCACGGGACGCCGCCGCGCTCGAGGCAGACGCGGCGAGGACCGCGGGCCGGTGCGCGAGGAGTTCCTGAGCGAGCTGGTCCGCCGTGAAGTCGTTCCTGGCGGGGGCCGTGCTGGGGATCGTCATGGCGTGGGCACCGTCCCGACGGTCGCGGTCGCGGTTCGCACCGTCGCGCTGCTGTCGGCCTGCGCGGCCGAGGGGTGCAAGAACCACCAGGTGCCGCCAGCAGTGAGTGCGAGCGCTCCCACCAGGAAGCCGTTGATGAGGAGCTTCGTGCGGCGGGACCTGCCGCGCGCACCGCGTCGGTCTGTTCGCGTCTGTCGGCTCATGACCCGAAGACTCGCGGCGGGGCCTGGGACCTGTGCCAGCGGGCCCTATGACCCGCCTGTGAATCGAATCCGGCGTGCTTCAGGCGTGCTTCAGGAGTGCTGCCGCTGAGGCCGCCCGCAGCTCAGGCCGGGGCCAGCAGCCCGTCCAGGACCAGCCCCCGCACCGACGGGACGACGTCGGCCGCGACCCCGGTGGCTGCGACCCCGAGCAGCGACCCGAGCGCCCCGACGATCTGCCCGACGGTCAGCTCGCCGTCGCACGCGCCGACGAACCCCGCGAGCGCCGTACCCGCCCGGACCGTGCGGCCGAACCCGCGACCCTGGCGTAGCAGCACGACGCTCGGGTCGGCGTCCCCGGGCGTCAGGTAACGCTCCTCCGTCACGTCCGTCGCCACGAGGAGGCGTTCACGCGCGAGCGCATCGTCGTCCCGCGCGGCGAGCCAGTCGTGGGCCGCGATCGTCGCGGCGACGACGGGTCCGAGCGGCTGACGGACCGAGCCCGTGACCTCCTCGAGCCGGCGCAGCGTCGCCGGACCGGACACCGGCCGCCGCAGGGTCACGATCCCGAAGCCGATCGCCTCGACGTCCCGCGACGCGAAGTCGTCGAGCCACGCGCCGTAGCGCGCCGCCCAGGCGTGGCGATCCCGGTCCGCAGTCGTGCCGCCGTCGCGGATCCACGTCTCGGCGTACTGCGCCGGGTCCTGAACCTCGCGCTGCAGGACCCAGCCGTCGAGGCCCGACTCGTCGAGCCACTCCCCCACGCGCTCGTGCCACTCCTCGCCGCGACGCACCTCCCAGTTGCCGAGCAGCTGCGCGACGCCGCCGGGGGCGAGCACGGCGCCGACGCCGGTGACGAGCTCGCGCACGATCGCGTCACCCGCGCGACCGCCGTCGCGGTACTCGTACGCCGGGACCCCGGCGACCCGTGGGGTGATGACGAACGGCGGGTTCGAGACGACGAGGTCGAACAGCTCTTCCCCCGCACCGGCGACCGGCTCGAGCATCGATCCCGCGCGCAGCTCCAACCTGCCGGGCGCGAGCCCCGCCAGCTCGGCGTTGAACCGGGCGAAGGCCAGCGCCCGGTGGGAGATGTCCGTGCCGACGACCGTCGCCGAATGCCGGCTCGCGTGCAGCGCCTGGATGCCGCAGCCCGTGCCGAGGTCGAGCACGCGCCGGCGCGGGTCCCGGACGGTGACCTGCGCGAGCGTCGTCGACGCGCCGCCGACGCCAAGGACGTGGTCGGTCCGCAGCGCGCGGCCCGTCGCGAGCTCGCCGAGGTCGGACGCGATCCACCAGTCGACCGCGCCTGACGTGTCGCCGTCGTCGCCGCCGTCGGCCGGCGAGAGACCGTCGACGGCCTCGTAGGGACGCAGGTCGACGCGCGCGCGGACAGCGTCGTCGGTCCCGGAGCCGGCGACCTCGACCAGTCCGAGCCGCTCGGCGCCCACGACGCCGAGCGTCCCGAACGCACCTTCGAGCGCCGCCCGCGGCACCTCGACGCCGAGGACGAACGCCCGGACGAGCACGGCGCGGGGGTCGGCGCGCACGCCCGTGACGTCGACGGTCGCCCGGAGAGCCGGAACCGGCTCCTCGCGGTGCAGTGCGGCGGACGCCACGGGTCCGAGCAGGTCCTGGACGCCGTCGACGGTGTAGCCCGCGTCAGTGAGGTCACGGCGCAGGGCGTCGAGCAGCGCGCGCTCAGGTCGGGGGGTGTCGGCCGGTTCACTCACCGGACCATCCTGCCGTCTCGCGGCGTGCTGCAGCGCGAGGTCAGTGCTGCAGCACGAGGTTGACGACGACCGGGCGGTGGTCGCTGCCCCGCTCGGCGGCCTCACCCTGCGGCACGCGAGACCCGACGACGCGCAACCCGTCGCTCACGAGGACCGCGTCGATGCGCTCGGCGGGTCGCAGCGCGTTGAAAGTGGGTTGCGGATCGGTCGTGGCATCGCGCAGAGGCACGCCGAACCGCGCCCAGGCGGGGCCGTCCGGCAGCTCGTTGAGGTCGCCGACGACGGCGCACTGGCCGCCCGCGTCGAGCCGCGCCCTGACGTCGGCCAGGATGCGGGTCACGTGCCGCGCACGCTCGGCCGGGTCGAGCGAGAGGTGCACGACGACGACCTGCACGCCCGCGACCGTCGCGCGCGCATACCCGCGCGGGATCGGCAGCGCGATGAGCTCGCGCCGCCCGAGCATCGGGAGCCGGACCGCCGCGGCGGCCTCGACCGCGCGCGCGCACCGGTCGGCGACGAGCAGCGCCGTGGTGCGGGCACCGTGCCCCGTGACGACCGGCTGCATCCCGACGTCGGCCGCGAACCGGCGCAGGCGCCCGGCACCAACCGGTCCGCGCGGCGGTTCCTGCATGCCCAGCACGTCGGGGTCTGCGTCCCGGACGACCTGCGCGGCCGCCTGGGCGTCGACCGACAGGGCTTTCACGTTGTAGGTCATGATGCGGAGGCGATCGGCGGCCGGCACGCCTCCGAGTGTGTCGTGCCGTCAGGGAAGCCTGCTGTCAGGGACGAGCTCGGCGAACTCCAGCTCGAGTCGTCCTTCCCGGTCGACGCGCGCGGCCCGGAACCGCGACATGATGACGGCGCCGAACGCGACGGCCGCCGCGAGGATCGCGATCCCGATCCGGATGACGTGGTTCGCACCGTCGCCGACGCTCACCGCCACGATCGCCGGCGCGATCAGCAGCGCCACGAGGTTCATGACCTTGAT
>JAYTSH010000030.1:0-2933 GCA_043745755.1 Cellulomonas sp.
GGAGTCCCTCGTCGCCGGGCGGGTCGTCAACCGCGTCGTCGTCGACCCGGACGACGCACGCTGGGCCCGTGTCGCGCTCGACCAGATGCTCGCCCTCCCTGGCGTGTGAGCGGCCTCGACGTGACGACCGGAAGCCCGCTGCGGATCGGGATCTTCGTCTTCGACGGGGCCGAGGAGCTCGACGTCGTCGGGCCCTACGAGGTCCTGGCGTGGTGGGCCGAGCACTCCAAGCTCCGGCCCCAGGTCGTCACGTTCTCCGCCGACGGCGCTGGTGTGCGCTGTGCGAAGGGCCTGCGCCTCGTGCCCCAGTACTCCGCCGACGACGTCGGCGCCCTCCACGTGCTCGTCTACCCCGGCGGGCGCGGCACCCGACGCCTCGCCAAGGACACCGACCACCTCACCTGGGTACGCGAGATGGCGGCATCGACGACTCTGATGACGAGCGTGTGCACGGGTGCGCTCGTGTACGCCGCCGCGGGGCTGCTCGCGGGCCGCCCGGCCACCACGCATCGCAGCGCCTTCGACGAGCTCGCCGAGATCGACCCGAGCGCTCTCGCGGACACCGAAGCACGCTTCGTCGACGACGGCGACATCATCACGTCGGCGGGTGTCTCGGCCGGCATCGACATGGCGTTCCACCTGGTCGAGCGTCTCGAGTCCCCCGAGGCCGCCGAGGCCGTGCGGCACGGGATCCAGTACGACCGCACATGAACCGCCTGGTCCGGCTGCTCGCCGTCTGGTTGCGCGCACGCCGTCACCGCGGTCCGGGCACCCCGCTCGACGAGTGGCGCACGCCGCTGCGGGTCATGCCGAACGACCTCGACCTGCTGCGGCACATGAACAACGGGTCGTACCTGACGCTCATGGACATCGGGCGGGTCGACATGCTCGTGCGGACCGGTGCGCAGCGGGCCATCAGCCGACGTCGCTGGTACCCGGTCGTCGTCGGGGAGTCGATCCGCTTCCGTCGTTCGCTCGAGCTGTGGGACCGGTTCGTCATCGTGACGCGCGTCATCGGGTGGGACGAGCGGGTCTTCTACCTCGAGCAGCGGTTCGAGCGCGTGTCAAGCCCAGCCACGCCCGCGGCCACCGCGCCCGAGGTCATCGCGGAGGCGTGGGTCGCGGCCCGCTTCATCGCGCGGGCCGGCGGCACGGTGGCCTCACCTGACGTCGCGGACGCGTTCGACGTGGCTGCCGTCAGCCCGCCGGTGCCTGACGCCGTGCTCGCGTGGGCGCGAGCACTCGACCTCGCGCACCGGCCGCGCGGCTGACCTCGTCGGGCCTAGGCCCGACGCCCCAGCCGGTCGAGCAGCAGCGCCTCGGCGAGCACGACCCGCGCGAGGTCGCCCAGGTCGACCGACTCGTCGCTGCCGTGCGCCCGGCTGTCGGGGTCCTCGACTCCCGTGACAAGGATCGCCGCGTCCGGGTAGACCTCGAGCAGGTCCGCGATGAACGGGATCGAGCCGCCGATGCCGATGTCGACCGGGTCGGTTCCCCATGCCTGGGTGAAGGCCCACCGTGCGGCTGCCATCGCCGGTGAGTCGGCCGGTGCCTGGAACGCCTTGCCGAGCTCGCCGTCGCTCACCGTGACGCGTGCGCCGAACGGCGCATGCGCTTCGAGGTGCGCTCGCAGCGCGGAGTGCGCCGCCACGGGGTCCTGCCCGGGGGCGATGCGCATCGAGAGCCGAGCTGTCGCGCGCGGCGTGATCGTGTTCGACGCGCGGGCGACGCTCGGGGCGTCGAACCCGATGACGGCGATGGCCGGCCTGGTCCACAAGCGGGCGGTGAGCGGTCCGGTGCCGGCCAGGCGCACACCGTCGAGGACACCGGAGTCCGCGCGGAACGCCTGCTCGTCGTAGTCGACCGTGGGGTCGGGCGCGCTCACAAGCCCCGCGACGGCCACGTCGCCGGCGTCGTCGTGCAACGTCGTGATCAGGCGCGCGAGCAGGGTCGGCGCGTCGAGGATCGCTCCGCCGAACATGCCCGAGTGGATCGCATGGTCGAGCACGGCGACCTCCACCTCCACGTCAACGAGCCCGCGCAGCGATGTCGTCAGGCCGGGGACGCCGACCCGCCAGTTGGAGGAGTCGGCGACGACGATGACGTCGGCCGCGAGCTCGTCGCGGTAGGTGCGCAGGAAGTCGGTGAACGTCGGCGAGCCGACCTCCTCCTCACCCTCGACGAACACGGTCACGCCGACCGCGAGCTCGTCGGCCAGCACACGCAGCGCACCGACGTGGGCGACGACTCCGGCCTTGTCGTCCGCCGCGCCGCGGCCGTAGAGCCGACCGTCACGCTCCACAGGCTCGAAGGCGGGCGACGACCAGGTGACGTCGTCGCCCGGCGGCTGGACGTCGTGGTGCGCGTACAGCAGGACCGTCGGCGCCCCGGCCGGGGCCGGCCTGCGTGCGACGACCGCGGGGGCGCCGGGACGGCCGTCCGAGCGCTGTGCCGTCAGGATGCGCACGTCGTCGAACCCCGCGCCGCGCAGCAGGTCCCCGACGGCGGCCGCGCTCGCCGCGACGTGCGCCTGGTCGAAGTCGGCGTTGGAGACGCTCGGGATGCGCACCAGCGCCTCGAGGTCGCCGCGGACACGGGCGAACTCGTGGGCCGTCCGCTCGCGGAGGCGTTCGACGGAAGCGTGTTCGGCAGAGGTGGGGTCGGCGGGGGTCGGTGACGTCACGGGCGCCCACGGTACTCGTCTACCCTGGTGAGGTGTTCGGACGCAGCAAGGCCAGCCCGTCAGTGACCGCTCCCTCCCCGCGGAGAGCCGGGCAGATCACCCATGGCGCCACCGTCTCCCCCGACGGTTCAGCGGCAGGCAAGGGGCACCCCACGCCCAAGCGCAAGCAGGCCGAAGCAGCCAACAAGCGCCCGCTGGTGCCGGACGACCGCAAGGGCGCGGCCAAGGCGGCCCGCGTCGCCGCGCGCGC
>JAYTSH010000031.1:0-7188 GCA_043745755.1 Cellulomonas sp.
GCACGACGCGCGGTTGACCGTGCGCGGCCCGCTCGTCGCGTCGGATGCACGGCTCGGTGACTCGATCGCCGTCAGCGGCGTGTGCCTCACGGTCACTGACCTTCCGGGCGACGGCACGTTCATTGTCGATGTCATGCCTGAGTCGCTGCGGCGCACGGCGCTCGGCGACCTCGCGGTCGGCAGCCCGGTCAACCTGGAGCGTGCGGTGCGCGCGAACGGCCGGCTGGGAGGCCACATCGTCCAGGGTCACGTCGACGGCGTCGGCACGATCGTGCGGCGGGCGCCCGGTCCTCGCTGGGACGACGTCGAGATCGACCTCGCGCCCGAGCTGGCCCGCTACGTCGCCGAGAAGGGCTCGGTCACCGTCTCGGGCGTCTCGCTCACGGTGACCCACGTGCGCGACGACGGGTTCGCCGTCTCCCTGATCCCGACGACGCTCGCGGCCACGACACTCGGTCGGCTGGCACCCGGCGCCCAGGTCAACATCGAGGTCGACGTCCTCGCGAAGTACGTCGAACGGCTGCTCGCGACAGGTGGGACGACACGATGACGCTCGACACCGACCGGTTCCTCGACGCGACGTTCGGGACCATCGAGGAGGCCCTCGACGCGCTGCGCGCAGGGCGTCCTGTCATCGTCGCCGACTCGCCGGACCGCGAGAACGAGGTCGACGTGATCCTCGCCGCCGAGCTGGCGACCCCGGAGTGGGTGGCCTGGACGATCCGGCACTCGTCGGGCTACCTGTGCGCACCGATGCAGGCCTGGCGAGCCGATGCGCTCGGGCTGCCGCTCATGGTCCCGCAGAGCCAGGACCCCCGGCGAACCGCGTACACGGTCTCGGTCGACGCGGCCCGGGGGGTCACGACCGGCATCTCGGCGAGCGACCGCTCGCACACGCTCCAGACTCTGGCTGACCTGTCGTCCGGACCGGAGAGCCTCATCCGGCCCGGTCACGTCCTGCCGTTGCGAGCCGTCCCAGGCGGGGTCCTGCACCGCGCCGGGCACACCGAGGCGGCGGTCGACCTGTGCCGGCTCGCTGGCCTCGCACCTGTCGGGGCGATCGCCGAGCTGGTGAACGACGACGGCACGATGGTGAGGCTCGAGGCCGCCGCACGCATCGCGGTCGAGAACGGGCTGGTCCTCGTCACCATCGCTGACCTCATCGCGTGGCGGACGTCGCACGGGGACACCGTCGAGGCCAAGGACGCCGTCGCCGACGAGCTCGGCACCCAGCCGCGCGTGCACGAGACCCACACGGCCTACCTCCCGACCAGGCACGGGGACTTCCGGATCCACGGGTACCGCGACCTGCGCACCGGCGCGGAGCACGTGGCGCTCGTCGCCACCCGAGGTCTGGCGGATCAGCCCGTCGTGCGAGTGCACTCCGAGTGCCTCACGGGTGACGCGTTCGGCTCGGCGCGCTGCGACTGCGGCCCGCAGCTCGACGCTGCGCTCGCGATGGCCGCCGAGCAGGGTGGAGCGGTCGTCTACCTGCGCGGCCACGAGGGGCGCGGCATCGGACTGCTCGCCAAGGTGGCGGCCTACGCGTTGCAGGACCAGGGCCGCGACACGGTCGAGGCGAACCTTGACCTGGGGTGGGAGGCCGACCGCCGCGAGTACGGCGCCGCCGCCGCGATCCTCGCGGGGCTCGGCGCGCACCGGATCACGCTCTTGACCAACAACCCGGCCAAGGTCGCCGGCCTGCGCGCCCACGGCATCGACGTCGCCGAGATCCGCGGTCTCGAGGTGGGCCGGACACCGCACAACGCCGCCTACCTGCACACCAAGGCGGTCTCCATGGGCCACGTGCTGCACCTCGAACCCGGGATCCACCAGGGCCCGTCGATCCACCTCGACCCCGTCCAGGCGGCGCCCGCCGCCCCGGACGTGGACACCGCCGACCACATCCTCGACGGCCAGGAGACCACCGCATGAGCGGCGCAGGCGCACCCACCTTGACCGTCGACGGCGCGGGGCTGCGGGTGACTGTCGTCGCCGCGAGCTGGCACACGGTCGTCATGGACGGTCTCCTGGCCGGAGCCCGCCGTGCACTTGCCGAGGCGGGCGTGAGCGAGGTCATGATCGTCCGGGTGCCCGGCACCTTCGAGCTGCCCGTCGCCGCCAAGCATGCCGCCGACCACGGCGCGGACGCCGTCGTGGCGCTCGGCGTCGTCATCCGCGGCGGGACCCCCCACTTCGAGTACGTCTGCCAGGCGGCCACGCTCGGGCTCACCCAGGTGGCCGTGCAGACCGGAGCCCCGGTCGGTTTCGGGGTGCTGACCTGCGACGACGAGGCCCAGGCCCTCGACCGCGCGGGCCTGCCCGGCTCTCACGAGGACAAGGGCGCGGAGGCGGCGCAGGCGGCAGTCGCGACGGTCGTGGCCCTGCGGGCGTCTAGGCTCGGGGCGTGAAGACGTTCGACTCGCTGTTCGCCGAGCTCGCCGAGAAGGCCACCACCCGACCCGCCGGCTCCGGCACGGTCGCCGAGCTGGACGCCGGCGTCCATGCGATCGGCAAGAAGATCGTCGAGGAGGCTGCCGAGGTCTGGATGGCCGCCGAGTACGAGGGCGGTGTCCGCACGGCCGAGGAGGTCTCGCAGCTGCTGTACCACCTACAGGTGCTCATGATCGCGAGCGGACTGAGCCTCGAGGACGTCTACACCCATCTCTGAGCGGCCTCCGGGCGCGCCTGCACGACCCAGACCCACCGCTCCGACCCACTACATCGACCCACCCCGTGAGGATCACGTGCTGAGGATCGCCGTCCCCAACAAGGGCTCCCTGTCCGAGCCCGCCGCCGACATGCTGCGAGAGGCGGGCTACCGCCAGCGCCGAGACTCGCGCGAGCTGGTCCTGCCCGACCCGGACAACGACGTCGAGTTCTTCTTCCTGCGACCACGCGACATCGCGGTCTACGTCGGTGCGGGCACCGTCGACGTCGGCATCACAGGCCGCGACCTGCTGCTCGACTCCGCATCGTCGGCGACCGAGCACCTCGAGCTCGGGTTTGCGCGGTCGACCTTCCGGTTCGCCGCACCCGCCGGCTCCATGACCGACGTCTCGCAGGTCGAGGGTCGCCGGGTCGCGACCTCGTACCCCGTGCTCGTCCAGGCCTACCTCGGCGAGCGCGGCGTGCGCGCCTCCGAGGTCGTGCGGCTCGACGGAGCGGTCGAGACGGCGATCCGGCTGGGCGTCGCCGACGTCATCGCCGACGTCGTCGAGACGGGCACGACCCTGCGCGCTGCGGGCCTGGAGATCTTCGGTGAGCCGCTGCTGCGCTCGGAGGCCGTCCTCGTGCGCCGGACGGGTGCGGAACCGGCCGGTCTCGACGTCCTGACGCGACGGATCCAGGGTGTCCTGACGGCCCGCGAGTACGTGCTCATGGACTACGACGTGCCGCTCGCGCTCGTCGAGCAGGCGGTCGCCATCACCCCCGGCCTCGAGTCGCCGACGGTGTCCCCGCTGCACAACCGCGAGTGGGCGGCCGTGCGGGCGATGGTCAGGCGCGTCGACACCAACCGCGTCATGGACTCGCTCTACGACGTCGGAGCGCGCGCGATCCTCGTGACGTCGATCCACGCCTGCCGGCTCTGACTCGAGGGCTCCGGGCGTGGGCGACGGATCCAGCACCGGCAGGACGGCCGACGATGCGCGCGCGGAGCTGCACATGCCGTTCCGGCCGCACGCCGCGCGCGTCGTGACCCTCGGCCTCGCGGTCCTCGTTCTGCTGCTGACGGCCGTCCTCGTGGTGGCCCTGCCGAGCATCGCGCCGGAGTACGGACCCGGAGACCAGGCCGGCATCGCGCTGCTCGGCCTGGTGATCACCTGGTTCTGCTGGCGGCAGGCGTCCGTCTCGGCGCGCCCGGACGAGTCCGGGCTCACCGTCCGTAACCTCGTGCTCTCCCGCCGGCTCGACTGGGCCGAGATCGTCTCGGTGCGGTTCGGCGACGGCCGTCCGTGGGTGCAGCTGGACCTCGCCGACGGGGACACGCTCGCGGTGATGGGGATCCAGCGCGCCGACGGTGCCCGCGCCGACGCCGAGGCGCGTCGACTGGCGACGCTCGTCGAGCTGCACTCCCGGACGGCTCGCGACGACTGAGGCTCTCCGGGGGAGCCCTCAGAGCGTGGTGAGCGCCTGGGCGTGCACGCCGGCCGCACCAGCCGCGAGAAAGGCTGCGGGGTCGGCGTCGAGGTCACGCCCCATGGTCGAGAGCCGGACGGGTGCGCCGGCGAGCGCCGCGAGGAGGTGCTCACCGGCGTCGACCTCGACGAGCCGGTGGCGTCCGTACGGCGCCACGAGTGTCAGCGCCTGCTCACGGACACGTCGGCCCAGTGCCTCGAGCGACCCGGCGACGTCGGCCGGGGCGCCGCCGGAACCCGGTGGGCCGAGGTTCGACGCAGACGTGAACACCGGCACGACGACGTCCGCGGGCGCGAGCGCGACACGTCCGTACGCGGTCAGCGAGTGGTGCGACACGCCGCGGTGACGCTCGCGTGCGTCGGCCCCCGACACTCGCAGCGACGCCACCGGCCGACCACCCAGGACGGCCGCCGCATTGATGGCCTCACCGGCGGCGACCCCCGAGAACCCCCACCGCGTGCCGGTGCCGAGGTTGCCAGGGCCCTGGGCCACGACGACGAGGTCCGCGCCCACGACGAGCCTCGCCGCGAGCAGCCCGGTATGCACGGTCACGGCCTCGAGGTCGCCGCCGAACGCCTGGCCGATCGTGATGCAGGCCTCGATCCAGCCTGCGTCCGCGAGCTCGGCGACCGTCCGGGAGAACCCCGCAGGCAGCGCGCCGCCGTCGGTCATGAGATAGGCGACACGGGGCGCCGGCCGGCCGTTCAGCGCGGCGCCGAGCCGTGCTCCCGCGACGATCGCCGGCAGCGCCGAGTGGAGATCAGCCACGACGACCGGCAGGCCCGCGAGGTCGTCAGCGTCCCGGAGCGTGTCGTGATGCTCGGACTCCTGGTCGTCGACGCCGAGCACCATCGTCTGCAGCGGGGTGTAGCGCGCCTTGACGAGGTGACCCGGCGACGGCGGGGGATCGGGGGGAAGGGGGCCGGTCGGGGCGACGACCAGGGCGTATCCGCCGGTGCCCAACCCCCGGGCGAGCGCCGTGACATTGAGCAGCACGCGCTCGCCGACGCCGGGCACCCCCACGAGCGACGGGTACGCCAGAGCCCGCACGAGGGCGCCTGATCCGAGCCTTGGAGCGCCGTCGATGTCCAGAGCCGTCTCGATCTCCACACCCAGCTCCGCCGCCCCGCGCCATCGTGGACCGTGCGACACCACGACACCTGCACGCCACGTGATCACGCGCCCACGCTACCGGCCACTACCGTTGACCCGATGCCCGACCAGATCCATCCCGCAGAACGGCTGCTCAACCTCGTCATCGCGCTCGTCAACACGTCGGCGCGGATGACGAAGGAGCAGATCCGTCGCAGCGTCGCCGGTTACGCCGACGCTGCCTCCGACGACGCCTTCGAGCGCATGTTCGAGCGCGACAAGGACACCCTGCGCGAGCTCGGCATCCCGATCCTGACCGTCACCGGCTCGGGTCACGGCGACGACATCGGCTACCGGATCGACCAGGAGGCGTACGCGCTCCCGCCGATCGACCTCACGGCGGCCGAGCTCGGGGTGCTGTCGCTCGCAGCTCAGTTCTGGCAGGACTCGTCCGCCCGCGTGGACACGTCGCGGGCCATCACCAAGCTGCGCGCTGTCGGGGCGGCGCCTGAGGCGACCGACCTCGTCGCCGGCCTCGCCGCGCGCGTGAGCGCCGGTGGGGACGCGTTCGCGCCGCTCCTCGACGCAGTTCAGGCCCGTCAGGCGGTGACGTTCCGGTACCGCGCGGCGAGCAGCGGCGAGGTTCTCGCACGCGTCGTCGAACCCTGGAAGCTGCTCGCCCGGCGGGGTGGCTGGTTCGTCGTCGGTCGCGACCGCGACCGGGAGGCGCCGCGATCGTTCCGGCTCAGCCGCATCGAGGGCCGGGTCCGCGCGGTCGGCCCGCCCGACGCCTTCGGCGAGCCCGACGCCGCGGCACTGGCCGACGTCCTGGCGACGTGGAGCGCGGGTGAGTCCCGCGTCGCCACGCTCGCCGTGCGGCCAGAGCGGGCGGAGGCCCTGCGTGCCCGGTCGGTGACCGCGACCGACGAGCTCGACCTCACCGACCCCTGGCGCGCCCGGGTGGTCGCCGACCGCGACGTCGTGCACGTGCCGTTCACATCGGCGTGGGAGCTCGCCGAGGAGGTCGTCGGCTACGGCGACGCCGTCGTCGTGCTGGCTCCGCAGTCCGTCCGCGAGACGGTGCTGCGGCTGCTTCGCGTCGCCGCGACCCTGGACGGGACGGGTGACACCCATGGCTGAACGGGCGAGCGACCGGCTGCTGCGCATGCTGGGGATGATCACGTACCTCGACCGGCACGCCGGCGTCCCGGTGGAGCAGATCGCCGAGCACTTCGCTGTCACGCCCGAACAGGTGCTGAGCGACGTCGACACGCTCTGGATGACCGGGACCCCCGGCTACTTCCCGCACGACCTCATCGACTTCGACGCCGCGTCGTACGAGCAGGGCGTCGTCCGGTTGACTGAGTCCCGTGGCATGACCCGACCGCTGCGCCTGGGTACGCGGGAGGCCGTCGTCCTCGTGGCGGCCCTGCGTGCGATGGCCGCTGCCCTCGGTCCGAGCCTGGACCCCGAACGCGCCCGTGTCCTGGGTTCGGCGCTCGAGAAGCTCACGGCTGCGACCGGTGAGGCTGCGGCCGCCGTCGACGTCCGGCTCGCAGTGGACGGCTCGCCGGCGGTCGTGGCAGCGATCGGAACCGCACTGCAGACCGGTCGCCGGCTGCGGCTGCGGTACGTCAACGCCGCGGACGTCACGAGCGAGCGTGACGTCGACCCGATCCGTCTCATCACCGACGACGAGCGCTCCTACCTGCTCGGCTGGTGCTACCGGGCAGGCGCCGAGCGGCTGTTCCGGCTCGACCGCGTGCTCGGTGCCGAGGTGCTCGACGACCTCGTCGACCCCGGTCACACCGCGGGCGCCCGCTCCGTCGAGTTCCACCCTGACCCGACAGGCGGCCTCGTCACGCTGCACCTGACGAGCCGGGGCCGCTGGGTTGCCGAGAGCGTCCCCGTGGAGGACGTGCGAAACCTGGCCGACGGCACCTTCGAGGTCGATCT
>JAYTSH010000032.1:0-6773 GCA_043745755.1 Cellulomonas sp.
GCCACGACGCCGCGCGACGGAGCGAAGCGACGAGCGTGGGGTGAGCGGGCTTGCATACATGCCTCCGGCGTGACTGCGCTGTCTGAGAGGCGACAGCGCCTCGACTCCGAAGTCAACCCCGGCCCGAGCCTTGGCGTCAACTCTTGAATACAACGACTTGGTAACGACTTCCGAACGCAATGTCGCTCGGAGGCTCCTCCGCCGGCTCAGCCGAGGACGGGGTGCCGCAGCACAAGGGCCGCCGCACCGAGAACCTCGGCGCGATCGCCGAGCGACGACACGGCAACACGAGTCGTCTGACCCGCGACCGCCACGGCATAGCGGAGCAGGCCCCGTTGGATCGGGGCGAGCAGGATCTGGTCCAGGACGGCGAGTGGCCCGCCGACGACGACGACCTCCGGGGAAATCAGGTTCACGACGCTCGCCAGAGCCCGCCCGGTCGCCACACCCGCGTCCTCGATGACGCGCAGCGTCGCCGTGTCGCCTGCGAGCGCCTGGCGGACGATGTCGTCCGTGGTCATGCGGGGTCCGCGCCGGCGGTCGAGGAGATCGATCATGGTCGACGTCGATGCGGCCATCTCGAGGCATCCCCGGTTGCCGCACCGGCACAGCGGGCCGGTGTCCGAGATGGGCGAGTGCCCGATCTCGCCCGCGATCCCGAGATGCCCGTGATAGGGCTGCCCGCCCACGATCAGCCCGCAGCCGATGCCGCTGCCGAGCTTGAGGAACACCAGGTTTTCCACGGACGAGTGTGGACCCCACGTCACTTCGGCGAGCGCACCGAGGTTCGCGTCGTTGTCGAGGAACGCCGGGACGCCGAGCTCCTCCTCGAGGGCCTGCTGGGGGTCCAGGTCCTCCCACTCCGGCCAGAGCGGACCTTCAAGGACGAGTCCCGAGCGGTTGTCGATCGGCCCGGGGATCCCGACGCCCACGCCGACCACGGCACTGCGCGGCACGGAGGTCTCGGCGAGCAGATCGGCAAGCAGCCCGACCGCCGCGTCGATCCCCTCGCGCGGACGGCGCTCGTGCGGCAGCGCGATCGATCGCTCTGCGATCACCTCATACCCCAACGTCGCGAGGCAGACGCGGACGTGCGTGCGACCGAGGTCGATGCCCACCGGCACGATGCCGCGGTCCTCGAGCCTCACGAGCACGGCGCGGCGGCCAGAGCTCGTGGTGGGCGACGTCGTGACGATGCCGCGGTCGAGCATCGAGCGGACGATGCTCGACACGGTCGCCGTCGACAGGCCCGTGTGCCGCGCCAGCTCGGCCTGGGTGCTGGCGCCCGCGGTGGTGAGCATGCCGACGACGCGCTGCACGTTCAGCGAGCGCAGCGCCGTCTGCGAACCGGGCTGGCGCGACTGCCCGCCCTCGCCTCCGGTCGCGGTGTCCACGCGCCAACAGTGCCCGATTCTCTCCTTGCGGTCAAGAGACGCACACGTCACGCACTGACGCGTTAGATACCCGAACGCACAGTTGTCACAACGGCGACGGGGCAGCACGACCGCGCCGGCGTCGCTCTGACCCGCATGCGTCGCTCAGCGGCAGAACTGAAGGACGCGCCGAGGTTCGGCTGGCATGCTGGGGTCGCTCAGCCGCAGACAGGACGACGAGGCCCGGCCTCGGTCCGCGCGGCCCATGACTGCGACGACAGGAACACCATGTCTCAGGACACCCCCGCCACGCCCACCCCCGACCCGGTCCCGGCGAACGCCGACGAGATCTTCGCCGAGTACGGGATCCCCGCCGAGGACCCCGTCGAGATCGTCGTGACCACCGGGCCCGGGCTCGTCGCACGCCTCGGTGCCGAGGCGTTCGGCACGTTCTTCCTCGTGCTCGCCGGGCTCGGCGTCGCGCTGTACGCGGGCGTCACGGGCGTCGGCGGCGGACCCCTTGCCGTGGCGCTCGCGTCCGGCATCGCTTTCCTCGCGAGCGCCATCGCGGTCGGCCACGTCTCGGGTGGGCACTTCAACCCGGCCGTGACGTTCGGCGCGGCCGTCGCTGGCCGCACCGCCTGGCGCGACGTCCTCCCCTACTGGCTCGCCCAGCTGGTCGGTGGTGCCCTCTCGTCGGGCCTGCTGTTCGTCGCGGCCGCGTCTCTGCCCGCGCTCGCCGGCAAGGAGCGCACGTTCTTCAGCTCCGTCGCGAACGGCTTCGGCGCGCACTCCCCGATCGCCGCCCAGACCGGCGGCGAGGGCTTCGGCCTGCTCGGCGCGCTGCTGATCGAGCTCGTCGTGACCGCAGTCTTCGTCGGCGTCGTCCTTGGCGCGACCGACCGACGCTCAGCGCATCAGCAGGCCCCGTTCGCGATGGGGCTCACGCTCGCCGTCGGCCTCCTCATCGCGATCCCCGTGACCAACGGCGCACTGAACCCGGCGCGGGCCACCGCTGCCGCGATCTTCTCCGAGGGCTGGGCGTTCACGCAGCTCTGGCTGTTCTGGGTCGCCCCGCTCGCGGGCGCCGGGATCGCCGGGCTGGTCTACCGCGCGTTCGCCGCGGAAGGGGTCCGCGACGACCTGCTCGGCGAGCCCGACCTCGAGGAGATCATCCTCACCGAGGAGCACGTCGCCGAGACGCCCGGCTCCTGACCTGACCCACGGCGCCCGGGCGACGTCGCACCCCTGAGCGGGCGGCGCCCGGGCGTCGTGCTGTCCGGCGCCGTCAGCGCGTCGGGATGAGCTGCGACAGGAGCGCGAGCGCGAACGCGAGCGAGAACAGGACCAGCACATCGAGCGGCCGCCCGCGAGCGACGAGCGCCGCCGGGCCGGGCGGCGGCGTCGCAGCCCGCACGACGGCTCCGACCGCCAGCAGCCCCGCGAGCGTGAGCGAACCCGCAGCCGTGCCGACGAGCACAGCGACGGTGATCGCGACAGCGACGCCCACGGTCACCCACCACAGCGACGAGTTGCGGCCCGCGGCGAGCGACGCGCGGGCGATGGCCCGAGGGTCGAGCGGCAGCTCCTCGGCCGTCGTGGGGGCCGGGGTGGCCACAGGGCCCGGGGCGACGGGGGCGTCGGTGGCCCCCGCGTCCGGGGCGACAGCGTCCGGCGCCACCGCATCCGGCGCCACCGCGTCCGGCGTGCGGTCCGCCGACCCTGCCGCGCCGGCGGTGCTCCGCTCGCCGGTACCGTCCTGCGCCATCGATGTGCCTCCCGTCCGGGAGACTACCGTTGCCCGCGTGACGGTCCCCGCACAGCCCCGGTCCGTCGTCGTCGTCGGTGCCGGGCTGGCCGGGTCCCGGACGGTCGTCGCGCTGCGCGAGCAGGGGTTCGACGGTCATGTGACGCTGCTCGGTGCGGAGGACCTCGCGCCCTACGACCGACCGCCGCTCTCGAAGCACCTGTTCGACCGGCTTGCTCCCGCATGGCTCGCGGACGAGCTCGGGGGCGACGCGCTCGCGCTGGCCGACGAGGTGCGGCTCGATGCACGCGCGCTCGGCCTCCGGGTCGGCGCGGGCTCGGTCGACGTGACGACGGTCGACGGGTCGGTCACCGCCGATGCCGCCGTGATCGCCAGCGGCTCCCACGCGGTCCGCCCGGCGGGCTGGGACGCCGCCACGACCCTGCACACGGCGGTCGACGCCGCCCGCCTGCGGACGCGCCTCGCGCCCGGCGCCCGTCTGGTCGTCATCGGTGCCGGGTGGATCGGGGCGGAGGTCGCCGGGGTCGCCGCAGCTGCGGGCGTCGACGTGACAGTCGTCGAGGCGTTGGGGGCACCGCTGACGTCGGCCCTCGGGAGCGCCGTCGGCGCGTTGACCGAGCCGTGGTACGCCGCAGCCGGGGTCGAGCTCATCACGGGCGCGCGGGTCGCTCACGTGCGTCCCGACGGCGTCGTCCTCGCGGGCGGGCGCGTCCTCGACGCGGACGTCGTGCTCGCGGCCGTCGGCGCACGGCCGTCCACCGGATGGCTCGCGGGCAGCCTGCCGCTCGACGAGGACGGCGCGGTCCGCGTGGACGGGACCTTCGCACCCCGGGGCGGACCGGGGCACGTGCGGGCGGTCGGCGACGTCGCGCGACGCGTGTCGGCTCGGCACGGCATCGTCGCGGGTGGTCACTGGGACGGCGCGCTGCGCGGCCCGGAGATCGCCGTGCGCTCGCTGCTCACGCCGGCCGGTCGGCCCGGGCCCGACGACGACCCGGCGCCCTACGTGTTCTCGACCCAGCTCGGCCACGAGCTCGCGATGTTCGGTCAGCCGGACCCGGCCGACGACGTCGTGCTGCGGGGCGAGCCGCCGAGCGGACCGTGGGCCGCACCCGACGACGGGTGGACCGCGCTGTGGTTCAGCCCGGGCACCGAGGTGCTCACAGCCGTCCTTGCCGTGGACCGTCCGCGGGACGTCGCGGCAGCACGTCGGCTCTTCACCGGACCGGCTCTGCCCCGGCTCGACCGCGGCAGGGCCGCCGACCCGACCCTGCCGCTCCGAGGGTCCGTCACCGGCTGATCAGCCAGGTCGGCCCGATGGGCGCGGTCAGTGCGCGAAGTGGCGGGTCCCGGTGAGGTAGAGCGCCGCCCCTGCGGCGACCGCTGCCGCGACCACCTCGTCGTCGCGGATCGAGCCGCCCGGCTGGACGACCGCCGTGACGCCCGCGTCGAGCAGGACCTGGAGCCCGTCGGCGAACGGGAAGAACGCGTCGGACGCCGCGACCGAGCCGCGGGCACGGTCACCGGCCCGCTCGACGGCGAGCCGGCACGAGTCGACACGGTTGACCTGCCCCATCCCGACCCCGACGGACGCACCGCCCGAGGCGAGCAGGATGGCGTTCGACTTCACGGCGCGCACGGAACGCCAGGCGAACGCCAGGTCGGCGAGCGTCGCGGCATCGACCGCCTCGCCGGTCGCGAGGGTCCACGTCGTCGGGTCGTCGCCGGCGGCGTCGATCCGGTCGGTCTGCTGCGCGAGGACGCCGCCCGAGACAGCCCGCAGCTCGAACGCACGGGGCGGCGCCGACGTGACGGTGAGCAGGCGGATGTTCTTCTTCTTCCGCAGCAGCTCGAGCGCGGCCGGCTCGAAGTCCGGGGCGATCACGACCTCGGTGAACACCGGCGCGATCTGCTCGGCCGCAGCCAGGGTGAGCATGCCGTTCGCCGCGATGACGCCGCCGTAGGCCGAGACGGGGTCGCACGCGTGTGCCTTGGCATGCGCATCGGCGATGTCCGTCCCGGTCGCGATGCCGCACGGGTTCGCGTGCTTGATGATCGCGACGGCGGGTCCGACGTGGTCATGGGCCGCGCGCCAGGCCGCATCGGCGTCGACGTAGTTGTTGTAGCTCATCTCCTTGCCGTGGAGCTGGGTCGCGCCGGCGAGTCCGCGGCCGGCGGCCCCGTCGTCGTCGAGGTAGAGCGCGGCGCCCTGGTGCGGGTTCTCGCCGTAGCGCAGGACGTTCCCCCGCGCCCAGGACGCACCGGCGAACGCGGGGAAGCCCGACGCGAGCGTCGGGGCGTCGGGCGCGTACTGGCCCGCGAACCAGGTGGCGACGGCGGTGTCGTAGGCGGCGGTGTGCGCGAATGCGTCGGCTGCGAGGCTGCGCCGCTCGGCGAGCGTGAAGCCACCCTCGGCCGCGGCGGTCGCGACGGCCCCGTACCGCTCGGGGTCGATGACCACGGCGACGCTCGGGTGGTTCTTGGCGGCCGCACGCACCATCGACGGTCCGCCGATGTCGATGAGCTCGACGCACTCGTCAGGTCCCGCGCCCGACGCCACGGTCGCCGAGAACGGGTACAGGTTGACAACCACGAGGTCGAACGGCTCGATGCCGAGCTCGGCGAGCTGTTCGACGTGCTCGGGGCGCCGCATGTCCGCAAGGATCCCTGCGTGCACGCGCGGGTGGAGCGTCTTGACGCGGCCGTCGAGGCACTCGGGGAACCCGGTCAGCTCTTCGACCTTCGTCACCGGCACGCCGGCGCCCGCGATGGTGGCGGCGGTCGAGCCCGTCGAGACGAGCTCGACGCCCGCGGCATGCAGCGCCGACGCGAGCTCGACGAGACCGGTCTTGTCGTAGACGCTGACGAGCGCCCGGCGGAGCGGACGACGCGTCGCAGCGGCGGTCGCGTCGGCGACGGGGGCGAGCGCGGTGAGTTCGTGAGACATGGGTGACCTCCCGGGTCGTTGCGGTCTCGTGAGACGTGAAGGACCCGAGCACCCAGGCGAACGGCGCGACGGCGCGATGCTGCGGCCGCTCCCCGGTGGTTCAGCCCACCTCAGGTACGCCAGTCACGGCCAGGGCCGAGTCTACCCGAGCAGGTCGATGTGCAGGCCGACTCCTGCGGCGGCGGTAGCGACCATCGCGTCGAACACCCCGGGGAAGTCGTCGGCGACCCGGTGCAGGTGACCGTAGAGCTCGGCGGTCAGGCCGCCGATGAGCGAGGCGAACAGAGTCAACGACCTGACGGCAGCGCGCGCGGTCTCGATCGGGACCTCGCCCGGTGCGCCCATGCCGGCGAACGCGAAAACCTCCGCCGCCATGAGCCCGTTCGGGTCGAAGTCCGGTCCCGCGGGGGTCAGCGAGCCGTCGTCGAACCCCTCGAGAATGATCGAGACGATCACCGCCCAGATCCGCACCGCCGCTGCGACGGTGTCCTGCGGCGCCTGGTACCCGGGCACCGGGGTGCCGTAGATCAGCTCGAACGAGTGCGGGTTCGCGAGCGCCCAGGCGCGCACGCCCCGTGCGACGGCCAGCCAGGTCTGCGCGGGCGGCGAGGCTGCGGCGCGCGCACCAGCCGCGGCCTCCTCGGCGACCAGCCCGACGGCGTCGTAGGCCTCGACGATCAGCAGC
>JAYTSH010000033.1:0-3518 GCA_043745755.1 Cellulomonas sp.
ACGAGCAGGTCCTCGCACGCGATCTTGTCGCGCGAGTACTGCCAGAACGGGTTGCGCAGCGGCGTCGACTCGACGACCGGGATGCGCGCGGGCGGTGTCTGGTACGCGGAGGCGGAGCTGATGAACACGTACTGCGCGGTGCGACCCGTGAAGAGCTCGACGTCGGCGCGGACGTGCTCGGGGGTGAACGCGACCCAGTCGACGACGGCGTCGAACTCGCGATCACCCAGAGCCGCCCGCACCGACTCCGCGTCGCGGATGTCCCCGTGCAGGGCGGTGACGCCGTCGGGCAGCGGGTGGGCGTTGCTCGAGCCGCGGTTGAGGACGTGCAGATCGATGCCCCGCTCCACCGCCAGCCGCGTGCTCGCCGAGCTGATGACGCCGCTGCCGCCGATGAACAGAACCTTGAGAGCACTCATGACCTGCACGCTAACTGGTCCGGCCCGAGCCCGCGCCCGCACGGTCTTGGAGGGCGGGCAATTGCGGACGTAAGGTCTCCGCACGCCGACGCTCGCGCTGCGGCGCGCTCGTACCCGCCCGGTGGAGCCCGCCTGAAGGGGACGGTGTGACCAGCCACTCGCTCGCCGCCGACCGCCCGGTGAGATCCTGGCGGTCGCGCCTCGTGCTGCTCGGGCCCGCGTTCGTCGCCTCGGTGGCGTACGTCGACCCGGGCAACGTCGCAGCGAACATCACGGCAGGCTCGCGGTACGGCTACACGCTCGTCTGGGTCCTGGTGATAGCCAACTCCATGGCCGTCATCGTGCAGTACCAGTCAGCCAAGCTCGGCCTCGCGACGGGGCACAGCCTGCCCGAGCTGCTCGGGCAGCGCCTGCGGCCGGTGCCGCGTCGGCTGTACTGGGCCCAGGCCGAGGCCGTCGCGGGTGCGACCGACCTCGCGGAGGTCATCGGCGGAGCCGTCGCGCTGCACCTGTTGTTCGGTCTGCCGCTGCTGGCCGGCGGGGTCATCGTCGGCGTCGCGTCGATGCTGCTGCTCGCGGTGCAGTCCACGCGCGGCCAGCGCCGCTTCGAGGTCATCGTGATGACGCTCCTCGTGATCATCGCGGCGGGGTTCCTCGCGCCGCTCCTGGTCAGCCCGTTCGACCTGGCCGGCGCCCTGGCCGGACTCGTCCCGCGGCTGCACAGCACCGACATGGTGCTGCTCGCGGCGTCGATGCTCGGCGCGACCGTGATGCCGCACGCCATCTACCTGCACTCGGCGCTCGCGCGAGACCGGCACGGATACCACCCCGCCGCCGAGATCCGCAAGCGGCTCATCCGCGTCACCCGCTGGGACGTCGCCCTCGCGCTGCTCGTCGCCGGCGCCGTCAACATCGGCATGCTGCTCGTCGCGGCGTCGAGCCTGGCCGGGACCGCCGGCACGGACACGATCGCCGGGACCCACGCCGCGATCACCGCCGCTCTGGGGCCGGCCATCGGCGTCGTGTTCGCGCTCGGTCTGCTGGCCTCGGGTCTTGCGTCGACCTCGGTCGGCTCCTATGCGGGCGCGGCGATCATGAGCGGTCTGCTGCACAGGCGCGTGCCCCTCCTGGTCCGCCGGTCGGTCACGATGATCCCCGCCCTCGCGGTGCTCGCGACGGGCGTCGAACCGACGACGGCGCTCGTACTGAGCCAGGTCTTCCTGAGCTTCGGCATCCCGTTCGCACTCATCCCCCTGATCCGGCTCACGGGGAACCGGAAGGTCATGGGCGAGAACGTGGACTCCCCCGCACTGCGCGTCGCGGGCTGGACGAGCGCGTTCCTCATCGTCGTGCTCAACGTGGTGCTGCTGTCGCTCACGCTGGGGGTCGGACGCTAGACCGGTCCGCCCCGTGAGGTGGGCCGGGAGCGGAACGACCCCCATGCCGGGCCGGGGTCGTCGAGGAGGCGGCCCATCAGCTCAACGGTGCGCAGCCCGACGGCGCGTCCGACGATCTGGACGCCAAGCATCCGCTCCTCGATGGTCGCCTCGAGCCCCTGGACGTCGTCGAGGGTCCTGGTCCACACGTCGATCGCCAGGTCGTGCTGGCCGACGATCGCGAGCACGGCTCGGCCTCATGGAGCGTTGCGGCGGCGACCAAGGACCTAGACCCGGCCTCGCACCGCGAGCGCGGCCCCGACCGGTGCGACGGGGGCGCCGGGCGGCGCGAGCACCACGCGGTCCGCGATCGCCAGGCTGCGCAGCAACCCGGAGCCGTCAGCCTGCCGGCACAGCACGTCGCGGACGCCGTCGAGCAGCGGCTCCCCGACCTCCGCGACGCCGCCGCCGAGCACGACCCTCTCGACGTCGTACGTGAGCACGATCAGCCGCACGGCGGCCGCGACCGCCTCGACGAAGGCGTCCCGGACGCCTCCGGCCCGCGGGTCGCCCGCTGCCGCGGCCTCGAAGACCTCGTGCGAAGCGCGCAGCCCGGGACCGACCGGCCAGGCCGCGTCGAGCGTGGAACCCGAGGCGTACAGCTCGAGGCAGCCGCGCTGGCCGCACGCGCACTGCGGACCGGACGGCTCGTAAGGCACGTGGCCGATCTCGCCCGCGCCGCCCCGGAAGCCGCGCCGGAGCCGCCCGTCGAGCACGACCCCGGCCGCGACGCCCGTGCCGAGGGCGAGGTAGGCGAGGTCGGCGCCGATCCCGATCAGGTGCGCCGCCCCGAGGGCCGCGGCGTTGACGTCGTTCTCGACCCGGACCGGCACCCCCTCCAGCACGGTCGTGAGCAGCGCACCGAGCGGCACGTCGCTCAGGTCCATGCCGAGGTTCACGGCGTGCGACACGCTGCCCGTGCGCGGGTCGACCAGTCCGGGCACTCCGACGCCCACGCCCGTGAGGTCGGCAAGGCTGATCCCCGCCGCGGCGCCCAGCTCCCGGACGACCCGCGAGGCGCAGGCCACGACACCGTCGGTGCCGCGCACCGTCGCTGCACGCACCGTGCCGCGCACCGTGGAGGCGGCGTCGAGCACGACCCCGTCCACCTTGGTGCCCCCGATGTCGAGCCCGACGGACCAGCCGCGGCTCATCCCTTCACCGCCCCGGCCACGAGACCTGAGGTCATGCGGTTCTGCACGATGAGGAAGAAGAGGATCACGGGCACGGCGATGAGTGTCGCACCCGCCATGACGACTCCCCAGTCGGTCGCGCGGTCGGCCTCGACGAGTCCCTGCAGCCAGAGCGGCAACGTGCGCTGCGCGGGGTCGGTCATGACGACGAGGGCGAGCGTGTACTCGTTCCACGCCTGCAGGAACCCGTAGACCCCGGCAGCGACGAGCCCTGGTGCGAGCAGGGGGAACGTGATGCGGAAGAAGGCACCGGTGCGCGAGAGACCGTCGACCATCCCGGCCTCCTCGAGCTCGATCGGGACGCCGGAGACGAAGCCACGCAGCATCCAGATGGTGAAGGGCAGGATGGCCGCGACATAGACGATCGTGAGCCCCAGGACGGAGTTGACCAGCCGCCAGCTGTCGAGCATCTGGTACTGGGAGATGAACAACCCCTCCGCCGGGATCATCTGGACCACGAGGATCGCGAC